>NZ_JBZVFG010000036.1:0-38991 GCF_058402785.1 Candidatus Magnetaquiglobus sp. | reverse complement strand
CTCACCACCCTGCCGGGCGCGGGTAGTCTGTGGCTGGATGCGGACCAGGATGGCAGCCTGGATGCCGGCGAGGCGCTCATCCAAGGCTCGATCGTCACGGCGGCCCAGATCACGAGCGGGCAGCTTCTGTTCGCCCCGGTGGCCAACGCTTCGGGCACCGGGTACGCCGGGATCGGCTTTTCGGTGAGCGACGGCGGGCTTTCGAGCGTGCCGGCAACCCTGAGCGTGGATGTGTCCGCCGTGAACGACGCGCCGACCGCCGCGAACAAGACCCTCTCCCTGGCCGAGGATGGCCGGTTGACCCTCCAGGCGAGCGACTTCGGGTTTGCCGACATCGATGGGGATGCCCTGGTCTCGGTGACCCTCACCACCCTGCCGGGCGCGGGTAGTCTGTGGCTGGATGCGGACCAGGATGGCACCTTGGATGCCGGCGAGGCACTTTCCCAAGGCGCGGTCGTCACGGCGGCCCAGATTTCGGGTGGCCAGATGTTCTATTCGCCGGTCGCCAATGCCTCGGGGAACGGATATGCCAGCATCGGCTTTTCGGTGAGCGACGGCGGGCTTTCGAGCGTGCCGGCAACCCTTGCCGTGAACGTAACCGCAGTGAACGACGCGCCGACCGCGGAGAACAAGAGCCTCACCATGGACGAGGATGCCCTGTTGACGTTGAAGATCATCGATTTCGGCTTCGGGGACGTGGATGGCGATGCCATGGCTTCGGTGACGGTTGCCACGCTGACCGGAGCGGGCACGCTGTGGTTGGACGCGGACGGTGATGGGGTCCTCGATGCCGGGGAGGGGCTCTCACAGGGGGCCACGGTCACGGTGGAGCAGATCAAGAGCAACCATCTGATTTTTTCGCCCGTTGCCAACGAGTCGGGAACGAACTACGCCACCATCGGTTTTTCGGTGAGCGATGGGGCGCTCTCCAGCGACTCCCGGACGCTGACCGTGGATGTAACCCCGGTGAACGACGCGCCCACCGCGGCGAACACGACCCTGACCACGCTGGAGGATCTTCCCTTGATCCTCCAGACCTCGGACTTCAGTTTCAGCGGCGTGGATGGCAACAGCCTCTCCTCGGTGACGATTGGCAACCTGTCGGGAAAGGGCATCCTGTGGCGGGATGCGGATGGGGACAAGATTCTGGATTCCGGCGAGGCACTCACCCAAGGCGCGATCGTCACGGCGGCCCAGATCACGGCTGGCCAATTGATCTTCTCGCCGGAGGCCAACGGGTCTGGCCGTGGTTACGCCGGTATCGTCTTCACGGTGAGCGATGGCGAACTGTCGAGCGATCCGAGCACCTTGACCGTGAACGTGACCGCGGTGAACGACGCGCCGACCGCGGCGAACAAGAGTCTCGCCACGGATGAGGATGCCCTGTTGACGATCAAGGCGAGCGATTTCGGCTTTGCGGACATCGATGGGGATGCTCTGGCTTCGGTGACGATCACCGGGGTGTCCGGCAAGGGGGTTTGGTGGCGGGATGCGGATGGGGACGGCGTTTTGGATGCCGGCGAGAGTCTCTCTCAAGGTGCCACGGTCACGGTGGCCCAGATCACCGGTGACCATTTGGTTTTTTCGCCGGTTGCCAACGAGTCGGGAACGAACTACGCCGCCATCGGTTTTACGGTGAGCGATGGGGCGCTCTCCAGCGACTCCCGGACCCTGAGCGTGGATGTGACCGCCGTGAACGACACGCCGACCGCAGCCAACAAGAGTCTCACCGTGGCCGAGGACGGTCGTTTGACCTTGCAAGCGAGCGATTTCGGTTTTGCGGATATCGATGGGGATGCCCTGGCCTCGGTGACGATCACCAGTCTGTCGGGGAAGGGGACGCCGTGGCTGGATGCGGATGGGGACGGCGTTTTGGATGCCGGCGAGGCGCTTTCGTTGGGTGCCACGGTCACGGCGGCCCAGATCGCCGGCGGTCAGTTCTTTTTCACCCCGGTTGTCAACGAGTCGGGAACGAACTACGCTGCCATCGGTTTCACGGCGAGCGATGGGTCGCTCTCCAGCGCGGCCCGGACCCTGAGCGTGGATGTGACCGCTGTGAACGACGCGCCGACTGCGGCCAACAAAACCCTCACCGTGGCCGAGGATGGTCGTTTGACCGTGCAGAGCGGTGATTTCGGTTTTGCGGACGTGGACAGCGGCGATACCCTGGCTTCGGTGACCCTCACCACCCTGCCGGAAAAGGGCTCCTTGTGGCGGGATGCGGATGGCGATGGCGTTCTGGATGCCGGCGAGAGACTCTCCCAGGGGGCGACCATCACGGTGGCCCAGCTTCGGAGTGGCCAGTTGAACTATGCGCCGGTGGCCAATGCCTCGGGCAGCGGCTATGCCGCCATCGGTTTCACGGTGAGCGATGGGACGCTCTCCAGCGCGGCCAGCACCCTGACCGTGGATGTGACCGCCGTGAACGATGCCCCGACCGCGGCCAACAAAACCCTCACCATGGACGAGGATGGCCGTTTGACCCTGCAAAGCGGTGATTTCGGTTTTGCCGATATCGACGGCGACACGTTGGCCTCGGTGACCCTCACCACCCTGCCGGGAAAGGGTACCCTGTGGCGGGATGCGGATGGGGACGGCGTTCTGGACTCCAACGAGAGTCTCTCCCAAGGCGCGACGATCACGGCGGCTCAGATCGCGGGTGGCCAGTTGAATTATGCGCCGGTGGCCAATGCCTCGGGCAGTGGTTATACGGCCATCGGTTTCACGGTGAGCGATGGCAGGCTCTCCAGCGCGCCCGGCACCTTGACCGTGGATGTGCGGGCGGTGAACGACGCTCCGAACGCCGTGGATGATGGTTCGCTCACCACCCGTGAAGACACGGCTTTCAACTTCGCGACCTCGGTGCTGCTGGCCAACGACACCGATCCGGACAGCGGCGACACCCTTTCGATCACCGGCTACGGCACGCCGGGCCACGGCACCCTGGTGGTCAATGCCAATGGCACCCTCACCTATACGCCGACCGGCCATTTCAACGGCACGGATCAATGGAGCTACACCATCAGCGATGGCCACGGCGGGACCGACACGGCCACGGCGAGCATCGTCGTCACCGCGGTCAATGATGCGGTCGAAGTGCCTGTCAGCGTTCCGGTGGATGGTCTGCTGGCCCATTACGCCTTTGACGGCAACTTGAACGACGGTTCGGGACTGGGATTGAACGCCTCGGCCAAGGGATCCCTGATCTATTCGACCGGTCATGCGGGCCAGTCCCTCTATACCGCTTCCGGCTATGCCCTGACTCCGACCTTGAGCAGCATCACCAACAATACCGGTTTTGCCGGTGTCACCCTGTCCGCCTGGTTCAAGCTCTCCTCGACCGGCACCAACCAGATCCTGGAAGCCCATACCACCAACGATGAACTCTACATCGAGGGCAGCGCCTCCTCCATGACCTTCAAGGTCAACACCATCGCCCTGTCCGCGCCGATTTCATCCGCCAACACCTGGCACCAGATCGTGGGGACATTCGATAACGCCTCGAATCTCCAGGCCCTGTACGTGGATGGCACCCTGGTCACCTCGACCAGCAACACCGTCAATTTCGCGATCACCACCCCGTTCACCATCGGGCGCGACTACGAACAGAACATTCAGAATTTCAACGGTTATCTGGACGATGTGCGTATCTATGGTCGGGCCCTGAACGGCACCGAGGTGCGCTCGTTGTACAATGAACAGTATCAAGAGGTCTCAACCCATAAAAACACCGCTACGACGATCATCCTGGGCAGCGATCCGGACGGGGATGCCCTGACCAGTACCATTCTGACCGCGCCATCCCATGGGACCCTTTCCGGGAGCGGCGCGCAACTGATCTATACCCCGGCGAATAACTGGCTGGGAAGCGACTATTTCGCCTATAGCCTAAGCGACGGCACGACCACCAAGAGCGCCGGGGTGAAGATCGTGGTCGATCCGTTGGTGCTGGATCTCAACGGCGACGGCATTCATCTGACCGTATCCGAGGCGGGTTCTTCGGCGTTCGCCATGTCGCCGGACGGGTCGTTGAACCGCATGGGGTGGATCGACGGCGCGGATGGTTTCCTAGTCCGGGATCTCAACGGCAATGGACGCATCGACGACATCACCGAGATGTTCTCGGAGTTTCATGCCGGGTCCCGGCACACGAGCGGCATGGATGCGCTGTCCACCCTGGATGGCAACCACGACGGCAAGGTGGACCGGATGGACTCCGGGTTCGAGTCGTTGTCGGTCTGGCGGGATGGCAACGGCGATGGCCAAACCGATGCCGGCGAGTTGACCTCGCTGGACGCCTGGAATCTGACGGCCATCAGCCTGGAGAAGGCGTTGGTGGGGGTGAACGATGCCGGTGGACAGGTGTTGTCCCATGGGCGGGCCGAAACTGCGGAGGGTGGAGGGATGCTCCTGGCAGAGGTTGCCTTGACTGTCGATAACCGTTCGTTGGAGAATGGGGTGTTTTCGCCATCACCCCAGGAGATGATGGCGCGGGATCAGGCTCATGCCAGCCTGGACCACGCCTGGCCCGATGCCTGGAACCCGGAGTCGTTTTTGGGGAATCTGGTCGCCAGCGACGCGCCCATTGTGCGGCTGCATGCGTTGGATACCCACGAAGCGCTGCCCGATACCCATCCCTGGATGGAGAGTGGGGGTTCGCCCTTGTGGACCGGGAGTGGCGCGAATGTTCTGCCCGCGTGGTCTGATCAGGAGGGGGACGCGGGACGGGAGCACGCCTGGAGCGTGGCTCATGAAGCGCTCCAGCCGTCTGATCCCTTCATCCATCCTGATCCTGCCGTTCATTTTTCCACCTTGGGGGGATGACTCCTCCTTGGAGTCTGGTAAGGGAGTCCATGATTCATGCATAAGAGAACAGGCCGGTCCGGAGCGCGCCTGCTGCGTGCTTCCGTTCTGGCGGGCTTGATGTTTCTGCTGCCCGTCCAACCCGCGCGTGGCATCACCCTGTTTGAGTCCGTGCATCATGCCCTGGACAACAATCCGGAGGTCCTGGCCGCGCGCGACAATCTTCAGGCGGTGCTCGCCACCCTTCCCAAGGCCAAGGCGGGCTATTATCCGAGCATCGACCTTTCCAGCACGTATGGCCGCGAAACCAGCGACAATCCCACCACGCGCGCGGTCAACAATCCCGGTGATCACAACCTCACCCTGACGCGGGGTGAGACCGGCGTGATCATCACCCAACCGGTTTTCGATGCCCTGCGCACCCGATATAACCTGGGACAGGCAGAGGCCAACGTCGATTCCGCCGGGCAGAATCTGGCCAACGTCGAGGAGACCATCGGCATCACCGTGGTGGAGGCCTACCTGGAGGTGATGCGTTTGCAACAACTGCTGGAGCTGGACAAGGATTATGTGTTGTTGCATCAACGGGTGAAGAAGGTGGTGGAAGAGAAGGCCGAAGCCGGCGGCGGCAGCGTGGCCGACGTGGAACAGACCGAAAGTCGCCTGGCGCTGGCCCTGGCCAATCTGGCGGCCAATCAGGGACAGTATGACAGCGCGGTGGCCCGGTTTCTGCGGGTCGTCAACCGCAAGCCCGACCGCTTGACCATGCCGGCCATGCCCAAGGGGTTGCCGGATACCCTGCAAGCCGCGATCGAGGTGGCCCTGGTCGATCACCCTTCCGTGTTGATGGCCAGGGCGGACGTGGTAAGCGCCGAGGCGTCCAAGGATCTTACCCGGTCCAATTTCCTGCCGGCGGTGGATCTGAAGCTGAATCTGTCGAACAATGCCAACGTCAACGGTGTGGAAGGGCATGACAACTCGGTTTCGGCCCTGGTGACGATGAACTACAACCTCTACCGGGGTGGCAGGGATCGGGCGGAACGGGACGAGATGTCCAAGCGTCTCGGGCAACGGCGCGAGATTCTGGACAACACCCGCCTCATGGCGCGGGAGCGGATCGAGCGGGCCTGGGCGGGTCTGCAATCCTCCGAACCCCGTGTCCGTCACCTGAAAAAACATGTCGAGGTCACGGCCAGCGTCACCCAGGCGTATCACAATCAGTTCCAACTGGGCAAACGCACCTGGCTGGATGTGCTCAATTCGGAAAATGCCCTCTACGTGGCGCGCAAGGATTGGCAGGCCGAGGAGTTCAAACGGGTGCTTTCGGCCTATCAACTCCTCAGTGGCATGGGACGCCTGCGGGATACGATGGGCGGTGAACCCAAATCAGAGGGCAGGTGATTCGCCCCCGATCCCGCTCACCGTTCCGACAGGGCAAAGGTCATGTTGGCCAGGAAGGGTGAGAGGATCGTCTCCAGAATGGAACGGGTGCCGGTGATGATGCCGGCGCTCACCACCACGCCAGGCACCAGATCATAGCGGTTGTCGTTGTTTTCGAAGTACTCCCGTTCCACCATGATGCGCACCAGATAATAGGTGAATCCCTCTTGCGTCACCAGGGTATCGGCCCCGATGTGGACCACGGTCCCGTTCAGGCGTCCGAACCGGCTGGCATCGCGGGACGAGAGTTGCACATGGGCCGGCTGGCCCAGCCGCACATGCCCCACGTCGGCGGCCAGCAACCGGGCCTCGACCAGCAACCGTTCATCCCCGGGCACCAGATCCAGCACCGTCTCCCCCGGTCCGACCACGCCGCCGATGGTGACGTGATGGATCGTCTTGATCGTGCCGGCCAGCGGCGCGCGGATCGTGGTCCGTTCCAGGCTGTCGGCCAGCTTTTCGAACTGAAGGACCGCTTCGTTGAGCTTGCGTTGGTTCTCTTCCAGCCCGATGCGCACCTCCTCGCGGAAACGCCCCAACATGGTGCGCCGCTCTTCCTGAGCTTTTTTCAGGGCGGCATCGGCCTTTTTGATGGCCGCGCCGTCTTCGGAGATGCGACTGGTCAAAGAGGTCTTCTCCTTGAGCAGCCCCAGGTGTTCAAAGCGACTCGTGGCCTTGGCCTTGATCATCTGGGCGCTGATGCTCAACTGTTCGTCGATGATGGCCACCGACTGTTCCAGACTTTTCAGCCTGGCCTGGATCTGGGCGATATCCTGTTCTTTCTGGCGGATATCCTCGTCCTGGGTGCGCAGCGCGGATTGCACCTTTTCCCGGCGCGCCTGGAACAGCTCCTCGGTCTGACGCAGCAGTTGCTCTTCGTGGACACGCGCCAGCAATGCGGCGCCCAAGGCTTCGTCGTTTCCATCCAGCCAGGCGCGCACCGAGGGCGGCCAGGCAAAACCGGGCTCCAGGGCGAATCGTTCGGAATCTCCATCCTCGGCCATGAAACGGCGCATATCGACTTGATGGGTGCGGATCTTTTGCAGCACACCGCCCAGATCCGAAGCGTTGGCCAAGGTGTCCAGCACCACCATGGGTTGTCCCGCTTCAACCTTTTGCCCCTCCTGGACCAGAATCTCCCGGATGATCCCTCCTTCGAGATGCTGGATTTGCTGCAACTGACTGGAGGGGACGATCTTGCCTTCCGCGAGACTCATGATGTCGAGCTTGCCGACATGAGCCCAGGCGATCAGCAGCGCGAAAGCGATGCCAAGCCCGAGGTTGAACAGGGTTTGCAGACGGTTCGAATCGAGATTCTCCGGGGATGGGCCGGCAAGGGTGGCGAAGGCGACGGGTCTGGCGGATGTTTCGGTCTGGAGGGCGGGCGGCTGTCCCTGGGGATTGGCGCGCAAGGCCGGAGTCGGTTTGACATCCAGATCACAGCTCCAGTTGGCATTGGCGAGCAGTTTGTCGTTGCTGGAGAAGAGGAGGATGGTGCATCCGCGGGCGCGGAGATTCTGGATCACCCGCGCCACATGTTGACACCCCTCCGGATCCAACCCCTCGAAGGGTTCATCCAGCAGCGCCAGGCGTCCATCCCCCACCAGCGCCCTGGCCAGGGCGAGACGGCGCCGGATTCCGAACGGGAGGCTGGCGCCGCCTCGGGTCAGGATGCGTCCCAGCCCCTCGGGGCTTTCGGTGAGGAACCGTTCCAGACCCACCTCCCGCAGGATGGCGAGCAGCCGCGTTTCGCTGACCTCGGGATCGAGGATGGCGAGATTGTCCCTGAGGGAGCCTTCGAAGAACTGGACCTCCTGGGGCAGGTAGATCACCTGGTGTCGCCACCAGGCGGGTTGGAGTTGGCGCAGATCGATGCCATCGGCCAGGATGGCGCCGCGTGCCGGTTCGATCAACCCCAGGATCAGGCGGGCGAGGGTGGTTTTTCCGCTGCCGTTGCCGCCATGCACCAGCAGCAATTCGCCGGGTTGGAGGTTCAGGTTGAGCGACTCGAACAGCACCGAGGCCGATCCGGGGTGATGGAAGGCCATGTCCGCGAAACCGATGCGTCCGGTGTGGTGGGGCGGTTGGGTTCCCTGTTCGGATTCGAGAGGGGCTTCGAGGAGTCGTTTGAGAAAGGTGAGCGACTGTTTGGCCTGCACCAGGCTGGTATGCAGTTGGGCATGTCTGCCGATCAGGGCCAGGGCGCGGGCGGAGAGCAGATTGATGCCGATCAGGGTGCCGGTATCCAGTTTGCCGGCCACCACCAGCTGGGCGCCGAGAGCGATCACCACCAGGGTGAGGATCCCCTGTCCGGACTGGGCCAGGGATTGCAGCAGGGATTGCAGGGCATGGAGGGTGCGCCGGTATTGGATGGTTTCGGCGAACCGCTCGCCCAGCAAGCGTTCCAGCCAGGGGGCGGCGTTGGCGCAGCGCACCAGGTCGAGGTGTTGATAGGAGGCCTGGATCATGCCGAGGCGCGCCTGGGATTGGGCGAGTTGGCTGGATTGGTCGTTGGCCGAGAGCCCGAAGGCGAAATGGGTCAGGGTCATGGTCACCAGCACCACCAGCACCGCCAGGCCCAGCTCTCCGTTGAGCAGAAAGATCGCCAGGCAGAACAGGGCAGAGAAGGGGGCATCGGTCAGCCCCAGCAGGTTGACCGGCGACCAGGTGTTTTGCAGTTGGTTCAGGGCGCGCAGGGCCTCTGGATGGGTTTGGGAGCCCAGCCGTTCCAGGTGGGGAATCCGGGCGCGGGCCAGAACCGCGAAGAGCCGGTCCTGCAACCATGTTTCCGGCTGGCGCAGAAAGCGTTCCGCCATGCGATGCCGGGCCTGACGGAACCCGAACTCCAGAACCACCGCCAACAGCAGACCCGCCGACAGGGTGATCAGGGTGGAGGCGATGCCATGTCCCAGGTAGCGGTTGAAGACATGGATCACGAACAGCGAGGAGGCCAATCCGAGCAGATGGATGATCAGGGAGGCGATCAGGATCTGGGTTCCCAATCCAGGCTGTTGCACCAGTCGGTCCCACAGTGAAACAGGATAGAAAAGAGCGTGTTTGGTTGTGTCCATGGCACCGCGTCAAACCGGATGGATACGTTGGTGGGGAATGAAAGGGGCGATGCCTGCGCACATCCGTCCGGGCTCTGCCAGGCTCCGCAAGCGGAGAGGGGCAGGGGGCCTGGCGGGATTTCCCGGAACGGCCTCGCGAAAAAGGCTGGCCACGCCCCATCCCCTTCCCACGCGGGCAACGCCCCGCAAGGGCGCTCCAGGGAGGGCATCACCAGTCATCGCCAGGGGGCATTGGAACACTTTTTCCGCCAGATCACCACCCCCCGCGATCCGTGGCGTGCCGACCGGGTTTCCAGCGGTGGCAAGAGGGTGGGGAGGGTGTCGGCGCTTTGTCAACGGTTCTGAACCGTCGTTTCCGTGCATCCTGGCGGCGTTCGATTTACACTTCTCCAAGGGAGTCGGTTGACGTATGATCGCGGTGATATTCTCGCTGAGCAACCATTATCCAACGGAGAGACAGCCATGAAAGACTGGCAAGATTCGATGGTCAAAGTGCTATCGTCCCACCTGAAAAATCGCAACGCCTACGCGGATGCGCTCTTTTATGACGTGGATGCCCTGACCGCCTCGGAACGCTCCCAGCTCACGCCTTTGATCGAAGGGGAGGGCTCCATCGTCGTGGTCTCCCCCGCGCGGAGCAACCGATGCCCGTCGATTCGCCATTATGCATCGGTGGAGGCGTTTTTCGAAAGCCAGGATCACCCGGCCAAGGCCATCGTGCTGGCCGGTGTGGGCAGTTCGGTTTTGGGCGCGGCGGCACTGGCGCGCAACGTCGCCAATGTCTATCAGATGGATGTGGCCGCCGTGGTGACCGGCTATGGCATGCTGGATATCCTGGACGAAGCGCTGAGCGGGTGGTACTTCTACGGTGCCGTGGACCAGACCCGCATGGAGTTGGAGAATTTTCTCAATCGGCTCCCGCAAATGACCTGGGGGATGAAGGTCGCGCAGGCGGCCACGACAGGAGAGTGGCACAAACTGCCCTTCATCGCCCCCCCTGGCGACCAGGATACCAGAACGTTGATGACGCTCTTGTCCAAACAGACGGGGGATCTGCGTTTGCTGTTGGGACACAGCAAGGGGAGCCTGATGATCAGCTACGTGCTCGAACAGTTCCTCCGCGAACAAGCCGGGCATGTGTGCTTGAACAAACTCCAGGTCGTGACCCTGGGCGCGGTCACGGATCTGCCCGAAAGCTGCCAGAAGAAACACCAGTTCATCGGCACGCTGGATTGGTTTGGCGGCATGAATTCCCGCATCGGGGTTCCGTTCACACCGGTATTCAATGCCTGGCATCACACGAACACCCAGCTGCCATGCCACCTCTCGGTCGAAAAGGTGCTCAGGGCGGTCCATCTGTCGGCATGAGGCGTGAATCGATCCTCGCCCCGTGACCCCATGGGTTCACACATTCAATCACCCGCAACGTCCGGATTCAGGATGATCAGACTCGCACGCATCGCGTTGATGATGGGGGGGATCCTCGTCGTGCCGCTCGAGGCGGTTCATGCGGATGGACCCTATCAAAAGGTTCAACCTCTGCTGACCACCAGTCAGACCGTGTTGAACGAGCCGTTGCGTCTGCCCGACGGTGCGCCGATGAACATCACCTCGACCATCGTCACCATCGACCCCGGCGAGGAGACCGCCTGGCACAAACACGGCGTCCCGTTGTATGCCTACATCCTCTCCGGCGAGGTCACCATCGACTATGGCGATCAGGGCACGCGCACCTTTCAGCCCGGCAGCGCCTTCATGGAGGCCATGAACCATTGGCACCGGGGCACCAATCGCGGCGCCGTGCCGGTGCGGATCCTGGCGGTTTACATCGGGTCGGATGGTTTGAGCCATGTCATTCCAAAACCATGACGACAGCCCGCATGTCGCACGTACGGCGGGTGACGGGGTGAGCGCGGCGGGTGACGGGGTGAGCGCGGCGGGTGACGGGGTGAGCGCGGCGGGCCGGTTGATCTTTCTCGGCAGCCTGAACGCTCTGTTGGCCGTGGCCCTGGGGGCGTTCGGGAAACATGCCCTGATGGCGTCGCTCTCCCAGGCGGCCATGGAGACCTGGCGGACCGGTGCCTATTACCACCTGGTGCATGGGGTGGGTCTGGTGTTGGCCGGCGTGGTGGCGGAACGGGCTCCCCAGCCGCGCCGGGCCATCCGGGCCGGATGGTTGCTGATGGCGGGGATCGCGATCTTTTCGGGCTCCCTGTATCTGCTCGCGCTCACGCAGATTCGCGTTCTGGGGGCGCTGACCCCTCTGGGCGGTTTTTGTTTCTTGAGCGGCTGGCTGTTTCTGGCCTGGTCGGTCAAACCCCCGCGGGGGTGAACGGAGCCGGATTCGGCCCGTTTGGAAGGCAGGGCTCAGCTGGTCAGGCGGCGGTAGATGTCCGTGATCTTCAAGGGGAGCAGGCGCACATCGTCGAGCACCACGTAGCGGGCCGGTCCGTAGAGTTGGGGCAGATACTCCCCCGCCTCCCGGTCGATGGTGATGCAAAACGGATGGATGCCCAGATGTTTGGCCTCGATCAACGCCTGGCGGGTATCCTTGAGCCCGTAACTCCCCCGATACCCATCCTGAAAGCTGTCGTAATCCTCGGGCTTGCCATCCGAAAGGGTGATCAGCAGTCGGATGCGTGCCTGTTGTTCGTTGAGCAGATGGGTGGCGTGCCGCAAGAACACCCCCATGCGGGTATAGTCCTTGGGTGCGATGGCCGCGATGCGACCTTCGGCCTGCGCATCCAGGGGCTGATCGAACCGCTTGATGACATACCAATCGCAATGCTTGCGGGTCATGCTGGAAAAACCGTACACCGCGAACCGATCCCGCAACATCTCCAGCGACTTGCACAACAGCACCAGACTTTCGCGAATCGCCTCGTTGACCCACCCCTTGGTGGACCCGCTCATGTCCACCAGGATCAAGGTGGCGATGTTGCGTTCGTCGTGGCGGCGCTGGCGGAACAGCCGGGGATCGGTCTCCCGTCCCATGCGCGCCTCCATCCAGGCGTCCAGCCAGACATCGGTGTCCACCTCGTCGCCCTGTTCCTGGCGTCGCAGCCAGCGATCCCCCCCGCGCAACCATTCGAGTTTGCGGCGCAACTGTTGCCACAATCCCTGGTGTTTCTGGAGCGTTCTGGCAAACACCGGATCGTCGGAGCCATCCAGCGTCCGCTCCCGCAACAAACACCAATCCCGCCGGTAGCCTTGACGATGGTGATCCCATTCGGGGTAGAGAAACGCATCCTCGGGCAGATCGCCCCGGGTGATCCGGGCGAAATCGGGATCCGCCTCGCCTTGTCCGCTGGTGTCGGCCCGATAGCCGCCCGGACCGGCGGCTTGCAGGTATTCCGGCGGCAGGTGTCCCAGATCCTGCACGATCGAACGGGCCACGGTCTGCAAGTCGTCCGGAAGGATCAGCGGTTGACCGTCCAGACGGAGTTCGAGGGTCATGCCGTCGTCGAGGGTTGTCGCCTCCAGGGTCGATTCCGTTCGATCCGTGGGCATCTGGCGTGGTTTCTGGTTGGCCAGGGTGGTGCCGAGGATCTTCCGGAACAGCCGTTTTTCCCGTTCCAGACGCTGTTGCATGGCCAGGAGTGCCGGCTTGAAATCGAGCGCGGCATGAAACGGGGGTGGTTCGGGCAAGGGCGAACCATACACCGCGTTCAGCCGGTTGAGACTCTCCTGACGGGAGCCGTCCGTGGCCAGCAACGCCGCCAGATGGGTGTTCCAGGGCGGGGCGAAGCGGTTGGGGTGGAGCCAGGGGGCCATGAACCGTCCCAAACCCGGCAGTCGCCGGGTCAGAATCCCATCCACCCGATAGGCCTCCAGGGTGAGATAGCAGCGGCTGGCATCCTCGGGATCCGGATGGTGGGACAAATGTTCCGGCAGTTCCAGGAAATAGGTTCCGAATCGTCCCAACGCCCACAGATGGGCGGTTTGGCATTCGTAGAGCTTGAGCGTATCGTGGGGTTGGCCCGGCAGGGAGAGGGTGGGGGGAAGAATCAGGGTTTCGGTGGTGGTGAGGGGGATGGCCCCTTCCTGAATCGCCAGGCGTCGGCCTCCCAGGCCGGTGACGAAGTGATGCAACACCCCCATCACCGCGCTCAACCGCACGGTGGCCGCAGCGTTGCGCACCGAATCGCCACCGCCCCGCAACGCTTCGAGCGCGGCCTGCAATCCGGATTGATCGTACCGGTGCATCACCTCCTGGAGTCGGTGCTTGAGCGTTTCGGGATCCAGATCGTCGAGCCAGGCCGGCACGATGCGGGCGCACTGAAAGCCCAGTTCCGGATTCAGCCCCGCCACGATCGGCAGCCAGTGCAGGAGCAGCCGGCGTTGATCGGGGGTGCGTTCGGCCCAGATCCGGGCGATCCCGGTGACGGTGCGCCGGGAGGATAGCGCGGCTTCGAGAATCGCTTCCAGCCACGCTTCGATCTCCTCGAGCGTGTCGGTTGGGGGATCGCGTGGCCGCATGGTCAGAAGATCGTTGCGCTCAACGCCTGGATGGCGGACAACATCTCGGCATCGTCGGTGAGCACGCGGGTGATGGCCGCCTCGCAGGCCGGGGCGGGCTGGGTGCCGGATTGAATCAATCGGGCGGCATGGACCAGCAGACGGGTGCTGGCCCCCTCTTCGAGGCCGTTGCCTTTCAGGTTGCGGGTGAGATGTCCGAACCGCACCAGCAGATCGGCCAGGGTTGGATCGATGCCGGTTTCGCTCGCGAGGATGGTCGCTTCCAGATCCGCGGAGGGATAATCGAACTCCATGGCCACGAACCGTTGCCGGGTGCTCTGTTTGAGATCCTTCAGGACGCTTTGATAGCCGGGATTGTACGAGATCACCAGGCAGAATTCGGGCGCGGCCTTCAACAGCATGCCGAGTTTGTCGATGGGCAACACCCGGCGGTCGTCGGCGAGGGGATGGATCACCACGATGGTATCCTTGCGCGCCTCGACGATCTCATCGAGATAACAGATGCAGCCGTGGCGCACCGCGCGGGTCAGGGGACCATCCTGCCAGATCGTTTCACCCCCCACGGCCAGAAAACGCCCCACCAGATCGCCCGTGGTCATGTCCTCGTGGCAGGAGACGGTGATCAAGGGACGCTGGAGCCGCCAGGCCATGTGTTCGACGAAGCGGGTCTTGCCGCATCCGGTCGGTCCCTTGAGCAGCACGGGAATGCGATTCCGATACGCGGCGTTGAACAGCTCGATTTCGGACCCCTGGGAGGCGAAATAGGGTTGTTCGCGAATCAGATTGGCTTCCACTTCAATGGCATTGTTGGGCATGACTGGTTTCACTCCCTGGGAGCCTGGCGCCGCGATGGGGTCGATGCGAATGGGAATGCTGATCCTGCCCCACCCGTTGGGGAAGATCAAGCAGGAATGATGGGGAAGGGGAAATTCCCGCCATCGACCGGCGGGTGACGGGAAAGCCAAGGAGATGCGATTCTTGGGGCATCCGAGGTGACCTGGGCAGGGTCTGTGTCCCACGCCTTCGGATGGTTCCCCCATTGATCTTGCCGCGTCGTTTCCCGCATACTTGAAGCCCGATGCGAAGCTGCGGCAGGCTTGAACCGGGGGCATTGGGATGCCAGGGGATCGGGACTGGATTGGGGGGCGGATCCCCAGGATCGTGGTTGACACTCCTTCAGGTTTTCATCGTGTTTTTTTGATTCGGGAGCCAGGGCCATGCAGGGATCCGTGGGGCGTGGGATGCGGTATGCGGTCAACGGGGTGCTGGTCTTCCTGCTCCTGGTCTTGTTTTTGGCCATTTCAGAGGCCGGGGAGGGGGCGGCGGCACCCAACGCCGGGGTTCGCATCGAACACTTCACCGTGCCGTCCGGTTCACAGCGCCGCCAGGCCACCTTCCGATTCAACCGCGCCATGGTCCCCTTCGGCGATCCGCGTCAGTTGCCAGAGCCGTTCATCCTCGATTGCCCGGTCACGGGGCAGGGGCGCTGGGTGGATGACCGCAACTGGGCCTTTGATTTCGATCACCCTCTGCCAACGGGGCTCAAGTGCGCTTTCCTCCGCGAGGCCGGGTTGCGGGCCGTGGATGGACAGCCGATCGGCGGGGAGAGGCGCTTTGCGTTCACCACCGGGGAGCCGGTGCTGACGGTTTTCGATCCGAGGCAGATGGTCAGCGAGGATCAGGTGTTCTTGTTGGGCGGGCTGGCCCGACTCGATCATGCGTCGGTGCGCCAGAATCTGTTCTGCGACATTCCGGGGATCGGCGAAGAGGTGGGGGTGCGGTTGATCACCGGCGAGCCGTTGCAAGCCCTGGTCAAGCTCTCCCATCCGTTGATGAACCACTATGCACGGGAGTTGACCCACGGCGGTTTGGGGAGGCACTTCACCCCCGGACTCCCCGAAACGGCCACCCGCGAGCAGCGGGTCGTCGCCCTGGCCCAACAGGAGGATGCCCCTTTCGTCGCCGTGCAGTGTACCCAACGCTTTCCCAGCGATGCCAGCGTGGGATTGGTGATGAAACCGGGCATCCGTTCCACGGCGGGGGTGACCACCCGTCAGCCGTTGCGGGTGGCGTTCAAGGTGAAGAAGGGGTTCACGGCGGAGTTCGCTTGTCCCCGCGCCAATCTGGATGCCCAGTGCATGCCGATTCTGCCCATGAGTCTCGATTTCTCGGCCCCGATCGCGCGCGTTGATGCCGAAAAGATTCGTCTGACCTCCCAGAGCGGCGAAACCTACCCGCCCAGGTTCGACGACGAGGACAGGCAGTGGGTGAACCGGGTGATCTTTCCCGGACCGTTCCCGGTGGAGCACGCCTTCACCCTGGCGTTGCCGCCCGGTCTCAAGGACGATGCGGAGCGCCCCCTGCTCGATGCCGACCGTTTCCCCTTGACGGTGCGGACCGATTCCACTCCACCCTTGGCCAAGTTCGCGGCGGGATTCGGTTTTCTTGAGGCGAACGTGTCGGATGACGGGAGCGATCCCGCACCGGGCGGCGCCGCGTTGCCGGTGACCCTGCGCAATCTGGAGTCCCTGTTGCCCTTGGACGCCGCCCATCCCGGCTCCGAGGAGGCCGAGATTGCCTCGGCCCGCGCCGCCACCCCCCTGGAGCGCCATTGGGAGGCGTTCCGGGAGCGTTATTGGCCCAAATCGTCGGAAATACGCGGCCATCGGCTGAGGTTGGAGGATCCGCTGGCCTTCTTGCGCTGGATGGAACGGCGGATCGCGGTGACCCAGCCGCGTGCGGTGAAACATCCGCAAGGAGAGGAGCGGGAGGAGATCAAACCCGGCGAACAATCGGTTTTCGATACGTCGTTGTTGGAGAACAAGGCGCTGCTGGAGCCGTTTTCCGTGCCCAGACCGGGGAGCGGCAAGGCGTTCGAGGTGGTGGGGATTCCGCTGCCCAAGCCAGGACTTTATGTGGTGGAGCTGGCCAGCGACCGGCTCGGAGCCCACCTGCACGGCGAGTCCAAGCCCTATCATGTCCCGGCTACGGTGGTGGTGACCAATCTGGCGGTCCATTTCAAACGGGGTCGGGACTCTTCGCTGGTGTGGGTCACCTCTCTGGATCGGGGCAAACCGGTGGCCGATGCCCAGGTGACCATCGGGGATTGCGCCGGCAACCGCTTCGTCGAGGGGCGCACCGATGCCCAGGGCATCTTCACGGTTTCCGGCCCGCTGCCGGGTCCGGAGAGTCTGCCCGTCTGCGCCGGGGGGCAGGGGCGCTCCCATCTGGTGACCGCCCGACTCGGCGCGGATCTCTCCTTCGATCTTTCCCATTGGGGCGAGGGGCTGGGTGTCTGGGATTTCAATCTTGGCTACGAGGCCTGGGCAGAGCGGGATTCCAGCGATGCCCGCTTTGCCACGGTGTTCGACCGTGCGCTGTTCCGGGCCGGCGAAACGGTCTCCATGAAACATTTCGCCCGGCAGACGGTGGAACGGGGCATGGTCCTCCCGGACAGGAAACGGCTCGACAAAGCCTGCAACATCCGTCATGAAGGCAGTGGCCGGGTTTATGCCAACCTGCCCATGAGCTGGGACGAAAAAGGGACGGCCCTCAACGCATGGACCATCCCGCCGGAGGCCAAAAGCGGCACGTATGAGGTGTTCCTGACCGAAGTGGGCCAGGAAAACGGCCACGAAATTCCCACCGGCCAGTTCCGGGTGGAGTCGTTCCGGGTGCCGGTGATCCGGGGGAGCATCTCGCCCAAGGCGGACACCTCGCCGGCCAGTGGCGAGGTGACGCTGGATCTGCACGCGGCATTCTTTTCCGGCGGGGCGGCGGGCCATCTGCCGGTGCGGGTGCGCGCCATGCTGCAACCCAGGCAGCTCGAATTCGACGGCTATCCGGGCTTCGAGATCGCCAATGGCCCCTTGCCCAGGACGCATCGGGGCGTTGCGGGCGAGGAGGAGGAACCGGACGGCGAGGTCGGGGAGGCGCGGGAAGGGCTGAAAAAGATCCTTCCGGTTCAATCGCTGGTTCTGGATGCCACGGGGAGCGGACGGGTCGCGTTGCAGGATCTGCCGCGCACCGAGACCCCCCAGACCCTGCTCGCCGAGATGGAGTTCCTGGATGCCAACGGCGATCGACAGACCCACACCACCCGCATCCTCCGGCTTCCGTCCAAGGTGTTGCTGGGGATCTCCTCGGATCGGCGCATGGATGCTCCACGTCAGTTGGGGTTTCAGGTGGTGGCGGTGGATGGGGCGGGCAACCCCCAGGCCGGGGTGAAGGTGGCGGTGGAGCTGTTCGAACGCAAGCTCTATTCGCATCGCAAGCGGTTGATCGGCGGTTTCTACGAATATGACCATCACCGCGAGGAGCGATCGTTCGGCGAGTTCTGTTCCGGGGTCACCAATGCCCAGGGCCGGCTCTTTTGCAACCGGGAGTCGCCGGTCAAGGGGGAGGTGGCGTTGCAGGCGAAAGCCGTGGATGCGGATGGACAGCCCAGTTTCGCCCATGGCATCGTGTGGTTGAACGATTCCGACTCCCAGTGGTTCGAGTCGGTGCAGAACAACCGCATGGACCTGATTCCCGAGAAGCCGGAATATGAACCGGGCGAGGAGGCGGTGGTTCAGGTGCGCATGCCCTTCCGGGAGGCCACCGGTCTGATCACCGTGGAGCGGGAAGGGGTGCTGGAGGCCTTCACCCGTCCGTTGAGCGGGGAGAACCCGATCATCCGCGTGCCGATCCGGGATCATTACGGCCCCAATGTCTTCATTTCGGTGCTGGCGGTGCGGGGACGGGTGACCGGCATGGCTCCGACCGCTCTGCTGGATCTGGGCAAGCCGGCCTTTAGGGTCGGCTATGCCCAGCTCAAGGTGGGCTGGAAAGGGTATGCGCTGGGGGTGAAGGTGACCACCGACAAGGCGGTCTATCCGGTTCGGGACAAGGCCGAGGTCGCCATCGCGGTGACCCCGCCCCAGGGACGCTCCCTGCCGCCGGATGCGGAGGTGGCCGTGGCGGTGGTGGATGAGGGGTTGCTGGAACTCAAGCCCAACGACTCCTGGAATCTGCTCGCCACGATGATGTCCAAACGGTCGCTCCACACCGAAACCAGCACCGCCCAGCAGCATGTGATCGGACGGCGCCATTTTGGACGCAAGGCCGGCCATCCCGGAGGCGGGGGCGGACGGCATCCGGCCCGACAGCTTTTCGATACCCTGCTGCTCTGGGAGGGGCGGGTGACCCTGGACGCCAAGGGCGAGGCACGGGTCACCGTTCCCATCAACGATCAGCTCTCCTCGTTTCGGGTGGTGGCGGTGGCCAGCGCGGGAGCGGATCTGTTCGGCACCGGGGCCACCGGTTTCCGCACCGGCCAGGATCTGATCCTCACCTCGGCCCTGCCGGATCTGGTGCGGGAAGGGGATCGTTTTCGGGCCGGTTTCCATGTTCGCAACAGCTCCGACCGTCCCCTGACGGTGGAGGTGAACGCCACCGCGTCGGTTCTGGTTCCGGCGGGCGGAAAAAACTCGGAAATCGACGTGCCGGCGGGCAATCCGGTCACCCTGACTCTGGCTCCCGGAGCCGGCGATCTGGCGATCTGGGAGATGGCGGTGCCCACGGATGCGGGCGGGCTGCGCTGGAACGTGACCGCCACGGCACCGGAGGCCTCCGATCGGCTGATCACCACCCAGCAGGTGCGTCCCGTCCATCCCGTCGAGGTGATCCAGGCCACCCTGCAACCCCTTGCCGGATCGACGACGCTTCCGGTTTCCACCCTGCCGGATGCCCTGCCGGGCAAGGGCGGAATCCGCCTGCTGCTCCAGGAGAGCCTGATCGGGAGTCTGGACGGGGTGCGCGCGTACATGGAGCAATACCCCTTCACCTGTCTGGAGCAGAGGGTTTCCAAGGCGGTGGTGATGCGGGACGCGGAGTCCTGGAACAAGGTGATGGCCTCCCTGCCGGGTCATTTGGACCAGGATGGCCTGGCCAGGTATTTTCCGGGCGCCTCGCCGGGCAGCGACAGCCTGACCGCCTATCTGCTTGCCGTGGCCCATGCCGGAGGGCTGACCATTCCCGAGGAGTCCCGAACCCGCATGCTCGACGGCTTGCAGCGGTTCGTCGAAGGGAAGCTCCCGCGCCGGTCTCCCATCCCGGCGGCGGATCTGAATTTGCGCAAACTCGCCGCGCTGGAGGCGATCTCCCGCCATCGGCGGGTGCCCGTGGCGCTGGCCGGAATTCTGGGGGTGGATGTGGAACAGTGGCCCGCCTCCGGCCTCATCGACTGGGTGAATCTGCTCAACCGCACGCCGGAGATCCCCAAACAGAAGCAGCGTCTGACCGAAGCCATGAAGGCGTTGCGCGGTCGTCTGCACATCCAGGGCACGGCCATGACCCTCTCCTCGGAGAGCCGGGACAACCTCTGGTGGCTGATGGTCTCCCCGGAAACCAACCTCAACCGTCTGCTGCTCACCGTGGCCGAGGATCCGGCCTGGCGGGACGATCTGCCGCGCCTGGCGCGGGGGATCCTCGCCCGACAGGTGCGGGGTCACTGGGCCACCACTCCGGCCAACGCCTGGGGGGTGGTGGCGCTGCACGCCTTTGCCAGCCGGTTCGAGGGCGGTCCGGTCACCGGGACCAGCCAGGGTGCGTTGGCCGGCGAGAGCCGCTCTTTGGACTGGCGGGATCAGCCGCGAGGCGGAACCCTGGCGTTCCCCTGGCCGTCCGAGGGCGGACCGGCGGAACTCAAGGTGTCGCATCAGGGGGAGGGGAAACCCTGGCTGACGGTGCAGAGCCGGGCGGCGATCCCCTTGCGAGAGTCTCTGAACAGCGGCTATCGGCTGACCCGCGCGGTGACGCCGATCGTGCGCAAGAACGCGGAGGTCTGGAGCGCCGGGGATCTGCTGCGCGTCCGGCTCACGATCGACGCCATGACCGACATGAGCTGGGTGGCGGTCAGCGATCCGGTGCCGGCGGGCAGCGTGATTCTGGGCAGTGGGCTGGGCAACGATTCGGCGATCCTGGATGCCGGTCGCAAGAAAGGGGGCATGATCCGTTTCGAGGAGCGCACCCCGGAAGGATACCGGGCCTATTTCGAGTGGCTTCCCAAGGGCGAATGGGTGGTTGAATATACCCTTCGCTTGAATCATGCCGGACGTTTCGAGCTTCCGGCGGCTCGTGTCGAGGCGATGTACGCTCCGGAGTTGTTCGGCGCGTTGCCCCTGGAGCCGATGATCGTGGCGCCGTGAGCGGATCCCGGTCATCCCCCGCAAGCGATCCGACCCCGTATGGGTGGTTGAATCCACGGCGGGGAGGGGGGCTGCGTGGGGTCGTGATCGGGGTGGTGGGGGTGTTTCTGATCGGGTTGCTGCTGGAGCGTGACCTCCCCGGCGCGCCAGGAGTTCCGGCGTTCCAGACCGTGCGCGCTGCCCATGCCAGCAGCGATGTGTGGCTGTTGGATCGGGAGGGTCGTCCGTTGCAGCCGATCCGGGTGGATCATGCCAGGCGGCGGTTGAATTGGATCCCTCTGGAGGAGATCGCCCCCAATCTGGTGGAGATTCTGGTACGGGTGGAGGATCGCGCCTTTTACCAGCATCGGGGGGTGTCGTGGCTGTCGGTGCTCGGGGCGCTCAAGGATCGACTTCTGCACGGCAGTCGGCGTGGGGCGAGCACCTTGACCATGCAGTTGGCCGGTCTGCTCGAACGGGGTTCCGGTGGCTGGAGCGGACGTCGCGGATTGAGGCAGAAGTGGCGTCAGATGCGCGCCGCCTGGGCCATGGAGCGCTCCTGGAGCAAGGCCGAGATCCTGGAGGCCTACCTGAACCTGGTGCCGTTCCGGGGAGAGTTGCAGGGGATCGCCGCCGCCAGTCGCAGCCTGTTCGACAAGGCCCCGTCCGGATTGCTGCCCGCAGAGTCGATCCTTCTGGTGGCGCAACTGCCCGCGCCCAACGGGCCGGTCGCCCGCACCACGGCCCGTGCCTGTGCCCTGGCCGCAAAGATCGATACGGAACTCTCCTGTCCGGAGTTGACGACGCGGGCCGAGCGTCTGTTGCGGGGACGCCTGCCGCCGGTGCGCGCCGAGGTCGCCCTGGCGTCCCACGCCGCCCGCTGGCTGATCAGGGGACGCGGACCGGATATCGGCGGCTCCTCGGGGGTGCGCTCCACCCTGGATGCCGATTTGCAACGGAGCGCGAGCGAGGCCCTGGATCGACAGTTGGCGCAACTGGCTGGTCACCATGTTCGGGATGGGGCGGTGCTGGTGGTGGAAAATGCCACCGGGGCGGTGCTGGCCTATGTGGGGGGTGGCGGCGTCGATCCGTCGGCCCGGCATGTGGATGGCGTGCGGGCGCTGCGTCAGGCCGGTTCCACCTTGAAGCCGTTCCTGTACCAGTTGGCCATCGAGGAGCGTCTGATCACCGCCGCCTCCCTGTTGGAAGACTCTCCGGTGGAGTTGGTGATGCCGACCGGCATCTACCAGCCCAACAACTATGACCGGGAGTTTCGCGGCTGGGTCAGCGCCCGCACCGCCCTGGCCTCCTCCTTGAACGTTCCGGCGGTGCGTGTTTTGATGGTGACCGGTCTCTCCCCGTTCGCGGCCCGGCTCAGGCAGTTCGGCTATGGCCACGTTCGCGAGGAGGGGTCGTTCCACGGCCATGCCCTGGCTCTGGGATCGGTGGAGGTGAGTCTTTGGCAACAGGTGAATGCCTATGCCACCCTGGCCAACGGCGGTCTGTTCGTCCCCCTGGTCCTGGAGCCGGACCGGCAGCCACCCGCACCCCGGCGGGTCACCTCGGCGGAGAGCGCTTTCATCCTTGCCGACATCCTCTCCGACCCCCTGGCCCGCACCCCCACCTTTGGATTGGGCAATCCGCTCGCCACTCCCTTCTGGAGCGCGGTCAAGACCGGAACCAGCAAACGGATGCGGGACAACTGGTGCATCGGCTTCACGCCCCGGTTCACGGTGGGGGTCTGGGTGGGCAACTTCGATGGCCAGCCGATGCGCGAGGTGTCGGGCATCTCCGGTGCCGCCGAGGTGTGGCTCGAGGTGATGCTGGCGGTGCGTCACCGCTTCGGATCCGGTGGAGCCGGTCCGGAGTTGCCTCCGGGGGCAGACATGATCCACAGGTCGATTCTCTTCGAGCCCGCCGTGGAACCGCCCCGTCGCGAGTGGTTCCTGACCGGCACCGGCAGCGATACGATCCGGCTCCACGATGGGGCGTTGCGTCCCTCCCGGATCCGTTCGCCGGGGGATGGCACCATCCTGGCCATGGATCCGGACATCCCGCCCGGCCTCCAGAGGCTTGTCCCCCGGATGAGCCCGATACATCCGGGCAACCAGTGGCGGTTGGATGGCGTGCCTTGGCCAGCCGTGCCGGAAGGGTGGGAACTGGTGCCCGGAGCCCATCAATGGGAGTTGTTGGATGGCGAGGGGCGTCTGCTCGACCGCGCCCGTTTTCAGGTGCGGGGCACGACCCGGCAAGTGGAGCGGGAGTGAGCGGGATCGTTGGGATGGAGGTGGCAATCTTGATTCGCTCACACCCTCGCCCCTGGATCCGTTCGATCCTGTCACCCGACGCCGGGTGGCAGGTGAGCGGCTGTTCTGGACCGTTTCTTGCGCGCTTTGTGTGACGCCCAGACCAGCATGAACCGTGTGACGGAAAAAAGATTGGCGCATACCATCCAACGGTATCACCAAACCAGGCAATTGGAGAACCATGCCATGAAATTGTCGCTGTTGTATGTCGGCAGTACGCTCAATCCCTATGGGTTCCGAAAGATCGGGGCCGTGGCCAAGGAGATTCTCCCGGATACCAGGCTCTATTTCGTCATGCAGGGCTTTTTTCGCTCTTTCAAGAATATCTTCAAGCCAAGCAGCCAGGCCGAGCAGTTCCAGGAGGAGGAACTCCATGCCATGGCGCAAAGCTTCCGCGATACCGAAATCCTCGGGGTCGCCACCATGAGTACCAATGCGGATTCGGTCAAGGCGTTGCTGAGTCGGATTCGGCAAATCAATCCCAGAATCATCATCGTTTGGGGCGGGGTGCATGCCATCTACTACCCGGATGATGCCATCGAGCATGCGGACGTGATCTGTTTTGGTGAAGGGGAATTGGCGTTCCAACGCTTCTTGCGGGCCATGATGGCCGGAGAAGGGCTCTCCCAGGTGCCCAATATCTGGTATCGCGAACAAGGCGTGGTGATCAAGAATCCCCATATGCCACTTCTGACCACCGAGCAGATGAGTCAACTCCCGTTCATCAGCTATGGGGTGGATGATTGGGTGTTCGATCAAAAGATCCGTGCCTTCCGTCCAATCGAGGTTGGGGATTATCTGGATTCGGATGCCCTCTCTTTCAAAGTGATCTGGACGAGGGGCTGTCCCTTCAAGTGTACCTACTGCGCCAATTCTGAACTGCTGAAATTGGATAAGGGGTATGCACGCATTCGTCACCCCTCGGTGGAGTATTTGATCGGGGAGTTGAGGTCCGTGCTGGATCGTCATCCGTACATCCAGACCATCCATTTTCTCGACGACTGCTTTCTGGCTGTCCCGGCGGACACCTTGCAGGCGTTCGTGAATCTGTGGATACGGCATATCAAACGCCCCTTCGTGGTTTCGGGCATCACGCCGGTCCATGCGGATCAGGAGAAGATGGATATTCTGCTGCGGGGAGGATTGAATCGGGTACGGATGGGGGTGCAAAGCGGATCGGATCGGGTCTTGAAGTTCTTCAAGCGTCCCAACCGGCCTGGTCTGATCAAGCAGGCCGCGGATATCGTGGGAGGATACGGCAG
Organism: Candidatus Magnetaquiglobus sp.; assembly: GCF_058402785.1. NCBI lineage: Bacteria > Pseudomonadati > Pseudomonadota > Magnetococcia > Magnetococcales > Candidatus Magnetaquicoccaceae > Candidatus Magnetaquiglobus > Candidatus Magnetaquiglobus sp. The sequence goes on along the minus strand of NZ_JBZVFG010000036.1, from coordinate 14,464 downwards.
GCGCATGATTCCCCCGGCCTATGATCTGATTGTGGACATCCCTGTCGAGACCCAGGAAGATATCCATGCCACGATACGTCTGGTCAATGACTTCAAGCGCCCCTTCACCATCAATTTCCATTCGTTGCGATCAGTGCCGAACAGCGCCCTGGAGAAGCAGTTGCAAGAGATGAACAGCGAAGTCCTGCAACTGACCCACAGCTCCGAAGTGCTGTCCACCACCTTTGCCAATGCGATCCTGATGCTGATCGCGACGTTTCGCATTCCGGACGGCGTGCTCCAACGGTTGCTGCCCCATTGCAAGCCATCCCACGAAAGCTCCCATGCCTTTGGCCTGTTCTATTGGTCCTGTCGCACGCTGTATCTGGGCAAACGGCTGATGGATCATCTGCGCTTTTTTGATTTTTCCGTGGTGTTGGGGCGCACGGGCTGGTGGCTGTGGCGTCTGGGGCTGCTCAAGTCCACCAGTCCGGGCAATTGAACCGCACCTGTTTTGGGAGGTGTCGTTCTTTGCAAGGCCGTGCGCGGCGCATTTTTCGCAGAAGAGGCGAAAAAGGTTGGGTCCGGCATGATTTCACTTGGGGCGCGCAGGTCACTCCTTGATCTTGCCCGCCTCGTTGGGGATCAGAATGAATTTCAGACTGCGGATGATCGCCTTGGCCAGAATGAGTGGTGAGCGTGGGTAGGCGTGCGGGAAGATTCTGGAACTCACGATCCAGGTCCAGGTGAGGCTGCTCACCAAACGATAGACCGGCGTCAACGGCAGACGCAATATCAGGGGGAATATCTTGAGGAAAAGGTCCGGCAACAGACAGAAAAGCTGACCAAGATAGACCAGATGGAGCTGAAAACGTTTCTCTTCTGGGGTGTAGTTGTTCAGAGGCGATGAGTCGGTGGTGGAGATCTTCTTGAAATCGGTTTGCGGATCCAGCACCCCCAGGGAGATGGCATAATCGGTGAGATGGGTGTTTGGATAGGGGGCGAAGATCGAGAAGGTCGGGCACCCTGGTTTCATCTCCCTGGCGAAGAGAAAGGAGTTGTAATCGTCTTGCGGGGTCGTTCCGGGGATGGCCAGGATCGTGTTCGCAAAGGCGTTGATGCGATACTTGCGTGCCACGGTGAACGCGGAGCGCATCATCTCGTCACTCATGTGGCGACGCAGGACCTTGTTGCGGATCTCTTCGGAACCGGCTTCGATCGACATGCTGATGCTGCGACAGCCGGCATGACTCAGCATTTTTCCGATCTCTTCGGTCAGGGTATTGCAGCGAATCAGACAATAAAACGGGATGCCGATCTCTTTGGGATAACGCTCGGTGAACTCTTCCAGCCACGCATCCGGACGGATGACAAATACATCGTCCCCAAAACGCACATACCGCAAGGTGGGATACCGGTCCCGGACCTCCCGGATTTCGGCGAACAGGTTATCCACCGAGCGGCGCCGGAAGAGTTTCACCCCAGGCCCCTTGAAGAGAAGGTTGTACGAGTGGTTGAAGCAGTAGGTGCAGCGATACGGACAACCCCGCTGGGTCATGAAGGAGCGGATCCCCTGTTTTTGCAGATCCGGATCGGCGTTGTAGATCAGGCTCCGATCCGGGAAGGGGATGGCATCGAGATCTTCCGGCACCTCCTTGGTGCAGGAGGTTTGACCGGCCAGCAGCAGATTGGGGATCCCTTCCAGCGATTGGCCGGTCTCCAGGGCGGTCAGCAGTCTGGGAAAAAGCAGATCCCCCTCGCCCACGCAGATGGCATCCAGCTCCATGTCGTTCAACACCTGCTGGAAGAACGTGGCGTGCGGTCCTCCCATGATGCGGAAGACCTTGCGACCGCTGGTGGCCTGGTATTGACGGACCACTTGATCGGCCTGATAGAACATATGTTCATACGCGGTCATGGCGCTGTAGGCCACGACATCGGGATTGAATGCGTGCAGGATCGTGGCCATGCGTTGTCGTTTCAGGGCGACCAGCAGGGTTTGGTGACCGTCCTTGCGTGCGATCGCGCTCAGCAGCATCACCCCAAGGGGTTCGGAAAAGAACAGATCGGAAACGACAAACAAGATGCGCATGACGGGTAGGCCTCATCCCTTCAGAAAAATCCGAGCACTCAACCTGTTTGACCCGGTTTGTGCGAGACGGTTTGCTTTGCGAGTGGGCGGGCCATCCATCCACCCGCGTCGGCTGTTGACAAGGGCAGCCAGTCAGTCCATGGCGTTCTGGTTGGTTGCCTGGCTGATTTTCATCACCTCTCCATTGCGGATGAAGGCGCTGCGAATAAACAGGGGTCTTTGTTTGCTTTCGCTCAGAATTTTTGCGACATACTCCCCAACCAGGCTGATGGCCAGGAGATTGGAGGCCCCAAAAAACAGCATGACCAGCATCAGCGTGGTGATGCCGCGCGGGGCGATTTCCGGCCAGATCAGTTTGCTCAGGATCTGGAACCCGCCAAACACCATCACCAGAAGGAACAGGATCCAACTGGCGGTACTCAGGAGTGTGAGGGGGGTGTTGCTGAACGAGAAGATCCCCTTTTTGGCCCACTCCAGATTGGCGAACAGATTGTTGGTCGAGCGGCCAAACATGCGCTCCGGACGGATGTAGTCCACGCCGGTTTGACGGAAGCCGACAAACGCGCGCACCCCGCGCAAAAAGAGGTCGCGTTCCGGAAAACGGAGCATGGCGGTCACCACCCGGCGGTCGATGAGCGAAAAATCCCCGGCGTCGTGGGGAATTTCCATGTAGGCAAAGCGGTTGAAAAGTCGATAAAACCCCTTGTAGGCGAGTTGCATGTACCAGGGTGCGACCCGTTTCACACGCCGGCCATAAACCACCTCGTATCCGTTGCGCCATTGTGCCACGAACTGTTCGATCAATTCGGGGGGATCCTGGAGATCCCCATCCATCAAGACGCAGGCGTTCTTTTTGGCGATTTCCATGCCGCTCCTGAAGGCGGCCTGGGAACCGAAATTGCGCGAGTGGCTGATGCCGATGGTGTGGTAATCCTGATGCGAAAGCGCGCGAATAATCTCTTCGCTGTTGTCTGGGCTGCAATCGTTTACCAGGATGATCTCATAATCGATCTCGAGTTTCTTGAACGTTTTCGTCAACCGTTCGTGCAGATAGGGGATGGCCTGGCCATCTTTGTAGCAGGCGACGATGACGCTGACGGAATAGGGTTCGTCGGCTTTGGATTTGGTGGAGGCCAGATAGGCCTCCGGGCTGGATAGTTGCCGATACCAGGCAATGGTTTTGTCGAAGCCCTCCTCGAACGACGTTCGTGCCGACCAGCGCAGCCGGGTGTTGGCGCGGGTCGGATCGGCATACCAGTCCGGCAGATCCCATTGTCGATTGGGCATGGAAAAGGTGGGTTGGTCAGCGATGGCGAAGCGTGTTCTGGCCATCTCCGCCACCTCGCGAATGGTCACCTTTCGGCCTGAACCGATGTTGAAGGAGTGACCATAGTCGGCCTTCTCCAGATTGAGCGCGGCATCGATGAAGGCTTCGCAGGCATCCGCCACATAGATGAAATCGCGGGCGATGTCGGGGTGGACAAAGGAGGGCAGCTCACCTTGCAGCCCCTTGGCGATCAGGGTGGGAATCAGGCGCGACGCATCTTCGTAGGGTCCGTAGATCGAGTAGAGGCGCAGGTTGACGCAGGGGAGACCATGATGCTGTCCCATGTAATGGATGGCATGGGCCGCGGACACCTTGGAAACCGCATAGTGGCTGTTGGGCAGACAGGGGGTGTCTTCAGAGGGGCCGGCACTCTGGGAGCCATATTCCGAGGAGCTTCCCGCATGGATATACCGGTGGACGCCCCGTTGTCTCAGGGCCTCCAGCAGCCTGACCACCAGGATGTAGTTGGTTTGATGGATGCGTTCCTGTTTCTCTTCGAAGGAATAGGCGCCGTAGGCGATGCAGTCGAAGACGGTCTGTGGTTTCACCTGGTCGAGCAGACGATGCAGGTTGGTCGAGGCGAGCAGGTCGGTCACCAGGATCTGTTCCAGGGGGATGTTCTCCAATCGCCAGGGGTTGGCGCGGGTGGTCACCCCGAAAACGTCCCGACGCACGGCGAACAGGGCATGAAACAGATTGGCACCCACGAAACCACTGGCCCCCAGAATCAGAATGGGACCTTGCAGCTTGAGGTATTTCTGGTGCGGATCTTCTGGCATGATTATCCAACGTGTAGAATTTTCAAGAGGTTGTCCGGATCCAGACCGCACTCGTGGCGATGGAACGCTTGCGAGCCATAGGTGTGGGAAGGATACCCCAAAGCATGGACATGAACAAACCGTTCCATGGGCATGCCCAGGCTCATCAAGGCGTGTGCCAGCATGTGTCCGATCCCCCCATGGGCCACATGCTCTTCGATGACCACAAGCCGCCTGCGTTCTCGCAAGAGTTCCAGAAACGGTTCGGGAGGCGGACACGCCGAGACGGGCAATTCCGTGAGTCCCCAGATTTCCGGACGTTGCCGGGGCGGCAGGGTCAGACAGGCCCGCAACAGGCCGCCGGTCAAGGGACCGACCGCCAACGCCGGGGTGCCGTCACCTGCCAGCAAGCGCCGCCAGGGGGCATAGGCCGGTGGTTGATAGCCGGTCGGCATCTCGCATCGTCCCAGGCGCAGGTAGCCCGGATGTGGGGATTGGGCCATGCTCCGGACGATGGGATCCACGTCGGAGGCGAAGATCGGAACATAGGCCAGCATGTTCGGAAGGGTCAACAAGGCGCCGTAATCTTCCAGGGCATGGTGGGTCGCGCCCATGGCTCCATATCCATAGCCGCCCCCATTGCCGACGATTTTGACCGGCAGGTCATGTTGACACAGGTCGTTGCGAATCTGCTCGAACGGGCGGGCATAACAGAACGGAGCGATGCTGTAGACCCAGACCAGCATCTCATGGCGTGCCATCCCGGCGGCCACGGAGAGCATGTTCTGTTCCGCGATGCCCGCATTGATGAACCGTTCTCCCATCGCCTGGCGCAGGGGTTCCAGGGCCTGGAAGCCCAGATCGCCGGTCATGAAGACGAAGGGGTGGCTCCGAAAGAGGTTGACCCAACTCGCACAGGCCGCGTTTCTCATGACAAGGCATCCAGATCCGCCATGGCCTGGGTGTAACTGGCCTGGTCCAGGGGGAGATAATGGGACTCCATGCGGTTTTCCATGCTGGCCACCCCCTTGCCCTTGATGGTGCGCAACAAGACGACGCGGGGCGCGGCGCGGCTTTTTCCGTGCGGAGTCACGGCCTGGAACAGGCTGTCCATATCGTGTCCATCCGCCTCTTGAACGGTCAAGCCGAAGGCCCGGAAGCGTCCGGCGAGATCCTCCATGGAGGCGACCTCCCGGGTGGAACCAAATCCCTGCCAGCCGTTGACATCCACCAGGATGGTCAAGCGGGTCAGGTTCTGGTGGCAGGCAAAAATCACCGCCTCCCAATTGGCGCCCTCCTGCCACTCTCCATCGGAGGTCAAACAATAGACCTCTCCGGGTTGGTTCTGGAACCGTTTGGCCAGCGCGAATCCGGCGGCCAGGGAGACCCCATGTCCCAGGCTGCCCGTGGCCATGGGAATGCCGGGTGTCCAATAGGGCATGGGGTGACCGGCCAGATGGGTGCCATTCTGGTGGAAGGTGGACAAATCCGCGTCGTCCAGTTCGCCCATGGTCCAGAGCGTCACATACAGCGCTCCGGCGGCATGTCCCTTGGAGAGCAGAAATCGATCCTGGGGGGTCATGATCTGGTGATGCAGACAGAGCAGGGCATCCAGCGCGGAAAGATTGCCGCCGAGATGACCGATCTGACTCTCGAAGTGCATGCGCAGGAGTCGTTTCTTGGCTTGCACGGCCAGTTTCGCGAGGGTGTTCATGTGTTTGTCAGGTGTCACCCGGCGCGATGGCCGTCACGACATACCCCAACGTATCGTCTTCCGACCCCCAACCCCACCGCAAGGAAACGTGCCCCAGGATCAGACCCGCGCAGAAGAGCGGCAAGCAGGCCAGACCGGCCAGGGTCGGCATCAGACGCCTGCTCAAGACGGCGCGATAGACGACGCTGATCAGTTTATAGGCCAATACCGTGATATCCGTACCCCTGGGCCTGACCTGGATCTCGTGGAATCCGGCCTCCTGCAACAGTCTTTCCAGGGAGGCTGGTGTCAGACGCCAATAATCGAAAGGGATGTAGTGATAACGCGCCTGAAAGGGAATGGTGAAGAACAGGGTGCCGCCAGGCCGCAGAACCCGTCGGCATTCGGCCAGAAAACCCGCAGTATCCCATACATGTTCCAGTACCTCGGTATGGAACAGATGCTCGGCCCAACCGGTTTCGATCGGGAAACGGTCCCCTTGATACCATTCGGTTTCCTGGGTTGAATAATTGAAATGTTCAGGCGCGCCTGCCCAGTCCAGGCCGCGATAGACGCATTGATCCGACAGATAGTGACGATAGGGTTGGGCTCCGCACCCGACTTCCAGGATTTGTCCGCGACACCCTTTCAACCAGGGGATCAGAGGCTGCCGTATCGATGCGGATTGCAGGTCCAACCAGGGACGCAGATTGAAGAGCCATTGGCTCCAGAGGGTTGAACCAGGGGGGAGATTGTCTGGGGGCCGAAACGCTTCGGAATCCGCGGAATTCGCCATCGTGTTCACCTGTCGGATGATGATCGGCTGTGTCAACCCGTTGGAACGGAACGTTGCAGTCGTGCGCGGCCATGCCCCACCAGCCGCATGAACCGATCAATCAGCAGGGTCACGCCTGTCAAACCCGCCAGAATGAAGAAAAGGTCGTGCGGAATACGGTAGGAGGCCAGAGGATCGACCATGGAGCCGGAAATGGCCGATGCCATGAAATGGGGAAGGATCATCAGCCACAACAAACGCACCTCCCGTCGATGGACCCCCAGCAAGAGCAGGATGGCAGCATAGCAGAAATCGCGGACAGGGGGATATTTATAATTCAGACTCCTGAAAAATTCTGCGACAGCATGATTTCCCGGCTCTTTTGAGAAAAGGTCGTCAATGGTGTCAACATACCGCTTGGCCTCTTCGAGGTGGCGACGATCTTCCTGGCTCAATTTCGAATGCTCCTGGTCCCGTCGTTCACGCGCGACATTGGTCGGGATCGGAGCGCATTCCGCGTATGGACAATTTTTCTTGTCAGGATTGTCCCCCTTGGGTTGCGACTGACCTCCGGTTGCCGGTTTGGGTGGCGGGGGCAGATCGAAGGGGCGGGAGAACTGGTAATGGATGTTTTTGTAAACCGATTGCCAGAACCGCGCGGGCTGGGCGCGGATGGCCTCCATGGAGACAGCGTGCAGAAAATCCTCGTTGCCAAAATTGTCGATGATATCATGAAAAAATATGGGCTTTGGGGTGGAGAGGAATTTTTCCAGGGTGATTCCGTTGTCCCGGTAGAGCGGGTTGGACAACAGCTTTTCTTCGATCAGGTTGATCAGACGTTGCGAAGCGGGGCCGTTCTCCGGGGCTATGATGCGGCTGAACATGTAGATGTTGCGAAACGGGATGGCGTGTTTGCCACCCTTGAACAGGCCAAAGTCATGGAACACCAGGGCATGATAGGATGCCAACAGGAGCAGTCCAGCCGCGAAGGCGGACAGCGTTGCCCCGGCCAGGAGGAAATTTCGTCTGGAGAAGCCAAAGCAGAGTACAGGCAGCACGAACACGAACAGATAGAGCTGCGACATGGGGCGGATCAGAACCGGCAAAAAGGAGACGAACCCGATGACGGCATAGGCGGTCAGCGTGCGCACCTGATGCAGGCGAACCAAGACCACGCCCCAGATGGTCAGAAACAGTGCCAGAACCGGGTCGCTGGTCAAGAAATGACAGAAAAGGGTGTACTGGAAATGGAGCAGGGCAAACAGGGTGACCACGCGGGCGAGGTTTCTGCCGAACAGTCGCCCAACATAATAGATCCCCAATATTGAAACCAGATAGATCGTGAGAAGGAACAACTGAATGGAAACGATCCCGCCCCGAGCCACCAAACCAACGATGATGGAGATCCCTGGCGGGGTGATCCAGAGACCTTGTTGCGGGTTGTCAGAAAGAAAGAGATCAAAATAGTACAGAAAATAGCGATATCCGTCCCGCCCAATACCGATCGGCCACCCGATTGAGACGATGAAATAGAGTACCGTCGCGGCCAGCATGACCAGCAGCACGAACCGGCGGTCTTCGGCAATCGTTGCGCGGATGGAGATGGGATGGTCGAACCGAATCCATGGCTGCGCAAACGACATCGAGTTGCCCCATACCATCATGAGTGTTGCGTCCCTCTCCGAGCGGGTTCCGGTGCGTCATTCAGGTGGCAAAGAGCCAAGCGCCCATGCCGGATTCAGGCTGTTTGGCCACAACGCGCATGCCGATCGGGAAGAGATGCCTGCCTGTATGGGTTCCCGTCAGAATGTCATTCATCGTAAGTCAAATATTCCTTATAAGCAAGCCGTGAGCCGAGGTTCGAGCCGTTGCAGGAACTCCCGGCTCCATCGTTCGCTGCTGGCCGTGTCCAGGTGACTGCCATCGAGCGTGATCAGATCGTCCATTGGAAAAACGATCCGATCCATTTCCAGCGCCTCTGCAAGTCGTTCAGCGAGAAAGGACTTGCCATGGGCATGGGGAACATAGGTAAAAACGACGCACTCGCGCTTGACGGGAAGTTTCTCGACAAACGCTCTGGCCGTGGCGATGTGGGATTGAAGAACGGCTTCATCCTCCGGTTCTTCCGGCAATTCCACCACCGGGATCTCTCCGACTTGCGGTTCGGGAAAAATCCAGCGTCCATCCTCCAGCGAGCGGAACACGGTGGGCTTGACACCACAGAGCAGGGATTCGAACAGGGGGAATCGACCATGACAGGCGACTCTGAGCAGGGTATGCCAAACCTTTTTGACCCTGGCATAACCATTCTCCCGCCAGGGATCTTCCAACAGCCGGACAGCATGTTTGCTGAGCTTCCTGGCAAAGAAATTGTCCGTATTGATCACGATCAGGGATGGTCTGGGTTGGATCCGATCCAGGATGGCCCGTGCAAATTCATCTTTTTCATTATGGCCGAACCCCAACAGATAAGGTCGTGCCGTTGGATGACGCAACGCAAAATCGTGGAACGCCTGCGTGGAGAAGCCGAATTGCAGGCGACTGCTGCCAAGAAACAGCAGTTTGGCTTGACGAACACGGTCGTTCATCCCCTCTTCGAGGTCGAACAAATGAGCGGCATGATCATAATGTCCATGGGTGGTGACATTGCAATAAGCCATGTAGGTGCCATCCGGGCCAAAATCATGACAACGGGCGGCACTTTTGTCCGTCAGGAATTTGAATGGCACGGTCAGCAACATCATGGTCAAGAGGCTGATAATGAATACTCTGTGGCTCATCATCTCCAATCTTCCTCGACAAGAGGCGGTCTGGCACGGGCCAAACAGCCTCTCAGAAATTGAAATACAGAAATTCCTTCGGAACGTTCGTGTTCATATAGACCAGGGAGGTGAGCATGGCGGTCGTGGCAAGGAGCAGATTCTTCCAGGTCGGCATGAACTCCATGGAGAGCTGGTTTGAGTTTTTTTTGTGGAAGATCATCAGGATCCCCATGATGATCGGGATGAGAAGATCAATCCTGCTGGTTATGTAGAGGGAGGAACGATGCCAGGATTCGTTGCTGAACGGCGCATGCGTGTTGACCAGTGAAGAGATCATCTCCCATGCATGGGGCACCGTATCGGCCCGAAAGAAAATGAAGGCGAGGTTGATGTACAGGATGGTCGCGAACCACGCCAGCCATACCGGCAGGCGTGGTTTCTTGTTCTTCTTGCGGAGTTGGTTGACGATGAGTCCCAGGCCATGGAGTGCGCCGAAAATTATGAAGTTCAAGCTGGATCCATGCCAGATCCCGGCGATCATCATGGCCACGAAGGTTGCAAACATCGCCTTGGCAAAGGTGATTTTGTGGAAAGAACGGATGATCGGTGTATAAAGATAGGTGGTGATGAAGTTGGAAAGTGAGATGTGCCAGCGCATCCAGAAATCGACGATCGAGCGGGCCTGGTAAGGGGAGTTGAAATTGATCGGGATCCGTATCCCGAACAACAGGGCCGTGGCCACGGCCATATCCGAATAGCCGCTGAAATCATAGTAGATCTGTAGGGTGAAGGCGGCACTGGATACCCAGGCTTCCATCATGGAGAGCGATGCGGTCGAGGCATGGCCCGCATCCGCCAACCTGGAAAAACTGTCCGCGATGACGGCTTTCTTGCCCAACCCGATCGAAAAGAGAAACAGGGCCTGGGCCAGATGCCGGGCATTCAAACCAAGGGTCGCGGGATTGTCCAGTTGCCGCATCATCTCCCTGGCGCGCAGGAGCGGTCCCATCGAGACGGTCGGAAAGAATGCGGCCAACAAGGCGTGTTCGCGGAAGGTGGCAGGGGTGACCACTCCCTGGTAACAATCGACGAGATACATCACCTGGGTCAGCGTGAAAAAGCTGATACCAAGCGGGAGTTGGCTGAAATATTTGTAATAACCAAGCAACAGCAGATTGAGGGCAATGCCGAGAAACAGCAGCAACCCGCGGTGGTGATGCGTCCGCACGGCAGGCGGGGTGGCGTCATCCGCTCCCATGGCGCGTGCGATTGCGTGGTTTGTCAGCAGCGAACCCAGGAGAATGGGGAAATTTTCCGGATTCTCCCAGGAATAGAAGACAAAGGAGATGCCGATCAACCAGTCGAATGCCATCTTTCCCTGCGCGGATCTGATCAGGAGGTGAAATCCGAGGGCGCTCAACGGAAGGAACAGAAAAATGAAGCCGTAGGAGTTGAACAGCATCAGAGGATTCCCCCCGCAGTGACGGGCAGATTGACGCCACTGATCAGGTCGGAGTCGCTGGAGAGCAGAAAACGCAAGGCGGGAACAATCTCCATGACGGTGGCATTCTTTTTGGTCGGATGTGCCGCAGCGGTCATTTCGATATATTTGGGCGGGATGTCGGACAGGAATTGGGTGTCCACCATGGAGGGCGAAAGGGCATTGAAACAAATCGGTCTGTCCGCGTATTCGACCGCCAGCGAGCGCAACAGACCCAACAGGGCATATTTGGCCATGGTGTATTGTGCCATGTATTTCGGGGGGGCGCCCAAGGTCACGCTCGAGAGCATCAACACCACCTTGCACCTCCGGCGGGATTTGAGCATATCCGGCAGGAACGCTTGCAGGATCATCGCGATGGATCGAAGCTGGATCTCCAGATCCGGGATCAGCCTGTCCCAGGCGAACTCCGTGATGCGTCGCAATTCGATGCGTGCGGCAGCCAGATGCACGATCTGCGTCGGAAAACCATGACGAGCCCGGATGGTCGCCAGCATCTGGCCCAGCTCCGACTCCTGACGGAGATCCGCCTGGACGATCTCGAGCGGTTTGTCCAGACTGGAGATCTCTTGTTGCAGGCCGGCCAATTTTTCCATCCCTGAACAGGCATGGGCGATTATTTGCCCGCGGAACGGGGTGTGACCTGGGGCCGTGCGGGTGAGTTGTCGGATCAGTTCCCGACCGATATCCGAGGAGCTGCCTGTAATCAGCAGGGTTTCATCGTGGCTCATGCTGGATCCTTGTCGTCAACCAGTCCGACCTTGATTTTGGCTTTCGAGACCACGACTTCCTCGTCGTTGACAATGGTGGCTCCGATCTGAAGTTGTTTGCAGGCCTCATTCAGATAGACGATCCGGCCAGATATCGTCAGGGTGTCACCGATGAAAACCGGCTTGGAGAAGGCGATGTCGATTCCGTGCAGCAACGCGAACCGGCCCGGAAGATAGACCCCGGCCAGGGTGGAATAGAACGAGGCCGTCAGAAGCCCGTAAACCACGCGATCCCTGAACCCTTGGCGCACCGCGAAGGTGGCATCGACGTGCAGCGGATTGCAATCCCCGCTGATGGCGAGAAAGCGCTCCATCATCGTTTCCGTGATGGTGGCCTGAAACGCGTGTTCCAGCCCGATCCGCAGATCCTGCCATTGATACGCGTTGATGGTGTGGGTGGACATGGATCGGAGGCGCGGGATCAACGGGACAATTTTTTTTCCATCAGATCGATCATGTCGCCCACATTCTTCAAGGACTCCAGCTCGCCCAGAGCAAAGCGGATGTGAAACTCCTGCTCGATGGCGGAGACCAGATTGATATGGACGAGGGAGTCCCAACCATCGATCGTCGCGGCGCTGGATTCACGGGTGACGACCAGATCCTCGATATCAAAGATATCTTTGAAGATGGGTTGGAGAAGGGTGAGGATGTCATGCATGGTGGATATCCTTGATGCTGACGTTTCTGGATTGGTGGATGGTTGGATCGAGTCTCCACACCGAAGAGGATCCGTCCCCGGCTTGTGCCACGCATTCAAAACCCAACGTGCCGTAATGATCCGCGACCATGCCATTTTTGGCGGTACGATGGTAGTAACCGAGGATCTCGCGGAGGCCGCGTTGGTTGGCCCTGGCGACCAGAGCATCCAGCATGGCATGCTCCATATCCCGTTTCAGAACCCGACAACTCATGAGCCAGAGTTGGATGTGGGCCGTGTGTCGTTCCACCTCCGCCGCGATCACCGTGACCAACCCGTTGTCTCCAAATCGATCCGCCAGGCGACCATACAGGGTGATGTGATCCGGAGAGGCGGCCATGGCCTGCATCTCGGCCAGGGTACACCGTTTGGTGGTCAGATTGAACTGATTGGTTTTGTTGGTGAGTTGGGTGATGCGATCCAGGTACACCGGCGTGAATGGCCCGATTTCGGCTTTCATGTCCAGCGAGGCCAGGAACGCGCCATAGTCGGCGAACTGGCTTGCAAGAAGCGTGCGCTCCGCGTTGTCGGCGTAATAGGCGGTGCGTCGGGCATCCTCCTGATTGAGTCGCGGCACCTCGAAGAACCCTTCGCGATCCACGAATTCGATGAAACGCGACACCTCCGACCCCACATCCGGAACCGCGACGGGAGGAAGTTGTGCCTTGACAAGCGCGCGCTCGGCTGGATTGTCGTCCACGAAGACGAGCGCATCGAGTCCGATGTTGATCTCCTGGGCAATCTGGGCGATGTTGTCGGATTTGGGGTGCCAATTGGCCTTGAAGGCCGTGAACCGGTCCGATTGGAGAATCATGTCCGGATGGGTCAGCCCTTGTTGCGCGTTTTCGTGGTCGTTCTTGGAACAAACCGCAAGCAGGATGCCCCGTTCGTTCAGTTCCCGGCAATAGTTCTGGAACGCGGTGAAGGCCTCTCCCCTTGGGGTCTCCTTTCCCAGAACGATCCCCTGCACCCCGTCGTCCCCGATCACGCCGCCCCAAAGGGTGTTGTCCAGATCCAGCACCAGGCATTTGCGACTTTTGCCGTACGCAGCCCGGATCAGTGTGGCCAGGGCGTGCGCCAGATGGATCGTGCCGGTATGGGTGACCGCCATTTTGTAGCTGAACCAGTAATCGAGATCAAACCATTGTTCCAGACCGATACGGGCCGAAAGATAGTGAATGTCGTTGATGATCAAGCCGGGCAGTTGTCGGGCGGCCCGTGCGAATTCAAGATTGAGGCGCAGTATGTAATGGGTTCTTCCGTACGGCTCGGTCGTATCCAGCCCGCCCAGAGCGCGGGTTGGGGGTAAATCAAAATTGTTCTGAATGACCTGACAGTGCAGTTCGGTGATCAGTTTGTTCCAGATCGCCTGATAACGTTCCATCTCCTTGTTCAAGGATTCTGCAATTCGTTCTTCGGAATCGAATACCTTGGGCGAGAAGAGGATGTTGACGTTTGTCGTGTGAATGAAGGCGACATCCGGTTTGAATGCGCGCAGGGATGCGTCGTCGATGACCACATCCTCAAAATATTTTCCGTATTCGGATTCGAAAAAGGTCGGTTTGAAACCGGATTTCAGCAGGAAGAGTTCAAGGATGCCACGAATTTCAGAGGTCGTGGAGCCTCCCAGCAGGGCAACCCGGATGTTTCGCAGATCCGGTTGTTGGAGCAGATCCTGGCAAATGGCCTTCCGCTTGCGCAGGATGGTCTTGATGTCAAACGGATAGTCCAAGGATTCAGTGAGCATGGCGTGGATTCGTGTTCATTTGGGAAACGGACGTGGTTCGAAACTCGCACGATGGGGGGAGAACCCCCTCACCCTCCGTACCATGGACCTCCCTTCGGGAGTTCCATGGGAATGAGCTGGTAACGATTCAGGCCCCCCAAGTTGGCGGGGTCCGGGGGCCAGTGGCCCCTGGTGGGATCCAAAGGCGAAGCCTTTGGGAAGTTGCTGTTGATTTTGTCTGTCGCGCACTCTTCACGATAAGCCAATTTTCGCGGTTTTTGCGAAGATTGGCGCAGGCGCGCGGTCTTGTGTGCCCTGAGTCGTTGCCGATTTTGGGCAACGACTCAGGGCGAATGGCACGTCAGCACATAAGCCGCCTCC
>NZ_JBZVFG010000035.1:31613-39484 GCF_058402785.1 Candidatus Magnetaquiglobus sp. | reverse complement strand
TCACCTCGGGCTCGGGCGCTGACGTCACCTCGGGCTCGGGCGCTGACGTCACCTCGGGCTCGGGCGCTGACGTCACCTCAGGCTCGGGCGCTGACGTCACCTCAGGCTCGGGCCCATTCCACTGGTCCCAGGGTGGGGCAAAACGGCGGATCTCCACCCACGCCCGCCCTCCCCCCACGGATTCGACCGCAACCGGCTCCGACGCAGGCAGCGCCGATTCCACGTCGGAACGTATCCAGGGGTTGAGCGGATACTTCGGCTTGGGGGTTGGGTTCACGGGGATCTTGAGCCGGCGTACAAAGTTGGTCGAAAAAATCGGGTCACCCGATTATAGAAGATCAGTGTCAAGGTGTCCATTTCCGACGATGCGGCCAAGCTGGATCGCTTTGTCACGCCTTGCGCGAATGTGCTTCCTTGCCCTTCGGGCAGAGGAGGAGCACAGAAAAATCGCGCAAGCGCGCGAAATAAAGAAAAAGGGAATTCTAAGAATAATAATTTAAACCGCGTCTGTTTTGAGATGCGTCGTTTCCCGCAAGGCCACAGTGCACAATACGAGCTTCGTTTCCAAAAAGCGGAAACGAAGCTCGCGAAGGCTGCGCTCGGCGCATTTTTCGCAAAAGAGGCGAAAAATGCTTCTTTGAGAAGAGCGCGCTCAAGTCAAAAGCAAAGTCCCAAGGGCTTTGCCCTTGGATCCCACCAGGGGGATACCCCCCTGGACCCTTGATCATGGAACGACGCCTCAGGTACTGAGTTCGGTTTAGAAATAAAAACTTAAAGAATTTACCCTGAACCCCGTCAGTCGAACCATCCCGTCCTGTCAGCTCCTCGCCCCACCTACCCCCCTGACTTGACATCCGCCACTCAATACCACGGCTGGGGAATCCGACCCAGATAGACCGGACCGGACCGCCGGGCGAACCAGTCGCTCAACGCCGCACCAATCGCTGGATAAAGCGGTGCCGTGGCCCAGTCACGAACCGGCAACCA
The DNA here is from genome assembly GCF_058402785.1 of Candidatus Magnetaquiglobus sp. Classification (NCBI taxonomy): domain Bacteria; kingdom Pseudomonadati; phylum Pseudomonadota; class Magnetococcia; order Magnetococcales; family Candidatus Magnetaquicoccaceae; genus Candidatus Magnetaquiglobus; species Candidatus Magnetaquiglobus sp. The sequence continues at coordinate 38,497 of NZ_JBZVFG010000035.1, read as the reverse complement.
CACCAACGCGCTGGCACGCACCTGCTCGGGATTCATGCTCGGCTCGCCCACATGTTCCACGCGAAACACCAGATGCACCGTGGATCGCTCGGTGCGGGTCTCGGCGACATGCAACAACTCCCCAGGCACGACGACAAGATTCAACTCCTCGCGAAACTCACGCACCAGACAGTCGTGCAAAGTCTCGTCCGCCTCGAGATTGCCTCCCGGCAGATTGAACCGATCGTGCTCCCCATAGCGATAACGCAGCACCAGCAACTCCTGGCCGCGCAACACCACCCCACAGGGACGCACGATCGGCATGGTCAGGTTGCCTCCAGATCCGATTCCGCCTCGGCAGCCGCCGCCCGACGCTCGGCCTTGCGCTTGAGAGCCTCGGGACGCACCGCCACCTTCTTGTCGCCAAACAGAACCGTCTTGAGCCAGTCAAAGGCGAAATCAAGCAGCGCCTCGTCATCGGTGCGCAACCGCTCGATGGTCTCCTCCGGAACGTCGAACCGCTCCAGAAAACTCGACTGAAAGAGAAACCGACGAAACTCCTCGGTATCGGTGCTGGCCATATAGAAGAATTCGGAGAGCTGCATGGAGGTGCGCACCTCATCCCCCGCCGAACGACGCTTGAGAATCAGCTCCATCCACCCCTTGTTGCGCGCGTCATAGCCGTCCGAACCCTGATCCTTGCGCCAGGAGTCGATGGTCCAGGAGGTGGTCTCCTGGTGCCCCAGACAGTAGGGCTCCTTGACCAGATAGAAAAACTCCTCGTTGGCGTTGGCGGTATCCGGTCGCATCAGCGCCAGACCGATGGGATAGTAACGGCAGGCCACGGGCCGATCCGAGTAGACCGAACACCCCTCCGGCGTGTTGAAGGGACATTTGCCGGTCTCCTCGTCCATGCGGATCAATGGCACCGGGAGTTGTCCCTTGGCAAGGGTATAGGGAGAGGCATACTCGTAAAGGAAGGTCTCGGCGGTGATGTTCAGGCGACGCCGCAGACGCAGGATGTCGTAAGGGGTGAGGACGATCTCGATGTTGGCGCAGCAGGCGTTGAAACAGGCCACGCCCGGATGGCAGCGGAACTGAAAATGGCTCTCCCCTTCCAAACGGACCGGTTGCAGGATGTTGCGCACTTCGCGCGGGATGTCGCGCATCACCGGATCGAATTGCAAGGCGTGATCGCGCTCGGCGTGCGAAAAGGAGGAGTCGGTTGGGTCGCTCATGGGTGGTGGTCGGAATCCATTTAGAAGTTTTGATAACGTTTCGGGATCTCCCGGTCCATCAATGCCAAGCAATTATCGCCCACCCAGGGGTCCAGGGCAACGTTCCAAGCGTGAATCCGCGCGCTTTGGCCATTCAAGACACGCTTTGGATCGTTCCCGGATCACGGCAATCCCAGCAACCGGTTCCATACCCATGCGCACTTGTCACGTTCATTAATTCTCGTCCGTGCGTTGACACACCCGCACCCGGCCCGTATCCTTGGGGAATCATGACGACTCTCTTACCCCACGGATCCCCCGTCAACCCATGAAAACCCCGGAACACGGCATGATCTCTGCCCGAGCGCGGGATCGCATGGTGCGCGAACTGCTGGAAAAACAGGGGATCGACGATCCGCGCGTCCTGACGGTGATGCGCGACACGCTGCGTCACCTGTTCGTCGAGGAGGCGCTGGCCAGTCGTGCCTACGGAGACGAAAACCTGCCGATCGGCGACGGCCAAACCCTCTCCCAACCCTACACCGTGGCACGCATGAGCCAGGCCCTGATGCTCGACGGACGCGAGGAGATCCTCGAAATCGGCACCGGCTCGGGCTATCAGACCGCGATTCTCGCCAGGCTCTGTCACAAGGTCTATACCATCGAACGTCTCCCGGCGCTTGCCGATTCGGCACGCAAGCGACTGCGACGCCTGGGCTATCACAACGTGGTCTGCCGTCAGGGGGATGGCACCCTCGGCTGGCCCGAGGAGCGTCGCTTCGACCGGGTGATCATTACCGCCGGCACCCCGGTCACCCCGGAAAACGTGATCCGTCAACTGGCCCCCTTTGGTCTGCTGGTGGCTCCCGAGGGGACACTGACCGTCCAAACCCTGGTCCGCATCCGACGCGAGGCCGATGGCAGTCTGCATCGCGAAACCCTGGAACCGTGCCGTTTCGTCCCTCTGGTCGGCGCTCAGGGGTGGAAGGAAGCCCGGTCATGAGGCACGAAATCCGGCACCGTCTCGCGGACATCAACACCGCGCACGCGGTCGGAATGCTGTTGTTTTCGTTGTGGATCGGCGGCTGTACCGGCACCGGGGCCCTGCCCCCGGCCACCGATTCCACGCCGGTGCGCATCGAGCAGGGTCCGCCCCTGACCCAAAAAGAGGCGTTCGCACCCGCCAGGCCCGTTGGAAAATCCGACCCGGATCGATTCTACATCGTCAAACCCAAGGAGACCCTCTGGTCGATCGCCGCCGCCCACAAGGTGGATGTGGCGACCCTGGCCGCCTGGAACGGCCTTTCGAAATGGCAGAAGCTCCAGGTTGGACAACGGCTGCGGGTCGTCGCGCCCAACCCCAACGACGATGAGCGCAAAACTTCGGAATACGAAAAGCCCCCCCTCCCCACCAAATCCAACGCCATCGGCGCAGCGCCCAGGCCCGCCGACGCGCCCACCAGATCCGTGGATGCCGGATCCGACGCGCCCACCAACGCCGTCCCGAAAAGCGCCGACACCCCCACCAACGCCATCCCCACAGCCGCAGAAACCCCCTCCGCGCACATTCCACCCCCTGCCCTGGCCATGCGCGAAAAACCGGCCTTTCCGGATCTGCCCTCCGCGCGCGACGCCGCTCCGGAGAGCGATGGCGCCCAGAAAAACCTCTCGCCCAATCCACCGGCCCGGTGGATCTGGCCCCATTCAGGCCGGATCATCAGCCGCTTCGGACAGTTCGGCGCGCGCCGCAACACCGGTATCGATATCGCCGCCAATCCGGGCGATCCGGTGATGGCCGCCGCCGACGGGGTGGTCGCCTACGCGGATCAGGGGTTGGCCACCTATGGCAACATGGTGTTGTTGCGGCATGGCGGCGCCTTCATGACCACCTACGCCCATGTGCAGAAGATTCTGGTCAAGCAGGGACAGGCGGTGCGCGCCGGCGAAACCATCGCCCTGGCCGGTCAATCGGGCGTGACCGTCTCGCCGCGTCTCCATTTTGAAATCCGACGTAGCATTGAGCCGCAAAATCCCTTAGAGTATCTCCCCAAACGGGATTGATGACGCCATCGGCACGATTCATTCACCCGATCCAGGGCGATCATCCGTTTTTCCCATTCGGTTTCATGGATATGGCAACATCATCGTAGGATGCGATCTCACCGTGACCCATCATCCCTTTTCACTCGACATTCGCCCCCACGCCTTCATCCGGCACCGTGACTGTCCGCCCGGTCTGCTCGATACACTGACCCTCTGGCGCGACCATCCGGAGCAACGTCCACCCTTCCTGCAACTGCTCATCACCGACGCCGAACCGCGGACCTCCCGGCTCTGGGCCGACCGTTTTCGGGCGCGGGCCGAACGGCTGGTGGTCCTCGGCATCGGCGGCAGTTCGCTGGGCGGCAACATGCTGGTGAGCACCCTGGCGGGACCCGGAAACGGCGTCACCTTTTTCGAAAACATCTGTCCGGAACAGTTGGCCGCGCTCTATGCACAGGACTGGCAGACCACCCGTCTTCTGGCGGTGAGCAAATCCGGGGAGACCCCGGAAACCCTGGCGCAACTGCTGACCGTGTTGCCGGTGCTCGAGGCCCATGTCGGGCGTGCGGCCCTGGCGGACCATCTGGCCGTGGTCACCGAGAATCCCGCCAGTGCCCTGGGCACCATCGCCGCCACCCTCGGGGTGCCGATCATCCCGCATGCCGCCGTGGGAGGGCGTTTTTCGGTGTTGTCGGTGACCGGATTGCTGCCCGCGGCCTTTGCCGGCATCGACATCGACGCCCTGGTGGCCGGCGCGCGGAGCATGGCCGAGCGGTGTCTGCTCCCGGATCCGGTCGCCAATCCTGCCCTGCGCCACGCCCTTGCCCAGGCCTCCATGGCCGAGGCGGGACGCAATATGAGCGTGCTTCTCACCTATGGATCCCGTCTGGAGACCATCGCCACCTGGTTTCGGCAGCTCTGGGCCGAAAGCCTCGGCAAAATCGATCCCCAAGGCCGCAAACAGGGCTTGACCCCGGTCGAAGCGCGCGGCGTGGTGGATCAGCATTCCCAGTTGCAACTCTATCTGGACGGCCCGGAGGACAAACAGTTCACCCTGCTGTTCGATCCCATGCTGGCAGACATGGGTCGGACGATCGATGCGGGCCCGTTTGCGACCCTTCCGGCCATCGCTCCCCTGGCGGGACGATCGGTTGGCGAGCTGTTCACCGCCGAATATCTCGGCACCCGCGATGCGCTGCTCAATCGCGGCGCGCCGTTGCGGGAGTTCCGGCTCTCGTGTCGCGATCCATTCGCCCTGGGCGAGCTGTTGCTTTTGTTGGAGATGGAAACCGCGTTGGTCGCGGCCTGTCTGGGGGTCACCCCATTCGATCAACCCGCCGTCGAGGATGGCAAGAAGCGCACCCGCTCCCGCCTGGAAGCCTCGACACCTGGCACACTTCTCAAGGAGTAGAGATCATGTACCCATTGACCCAACATCAGCGCATCGACGCGGTGCGCGCGCAACTGCTCGATCAAGGTTTCGAGCACACCGGCAGCATGCATGTCGATCTGCCCACGGCCATTCTGTACGAATGCGCCATTCATCGCAACGAGGGTCACATCGCCCAAGGTGGCGCCCTGGTCGTGGAGACCGGCCAGTATACCGGTCGCTCGGCCAACGACAAATTCATCGTCGATGAGCCCTCCAGCCGCGATCGGGTCGCCTGGGGCGCGGTCAACCGTCCTTTCCCGGAGGAGCGATACAATGCACTTCGTGCCCGTGTCATGGCGCATCTCAAGGATCGGGAGCTTTTTGTCCAGGATTGTCGTGTCGGTGCCGATACCCGCTATCAGCGCCGCGTGCGGGTGATCACCACCTCGGCCTGGCAATCGCTTTTTGCCCGCAACCTCTTCATCCATCCGGAACTGCCCAAGGAGTTGGTGGCCCTGCCTGATTTCACCCTGATCAACGCTGGTGGGTTCCAGGCCGATCCCCAGGTGGATGGCACCCGTTCCGAGGCTTTCATCCTGCTCCATCTGGGGCGTCGGGAAGCGCTCATCGGTGGCACGGCCTATGCCGGCGAGAACAAGAAGGTGGTCTTCTCGCTGATGAACTATCTGTTGCCCTTGCAGGGGGTATTGTCCATGCACTGTAGTGCCAACGTCGGCGAACAGGATGACGTGGCGATCTTTTTCGGGCTGTCGGGCACCGGCAAGACCACCCTTTCCACCGATCCGCGGCGGCGCATGATCGGGGACGACGAGCACGGCTGGTCCGAGCACGGGGTGTTCAATCTCGAGGGGGGGTGTTATGCCAAGGTGATCCGGCTTCATCCCCAGGCCGAGCCGGACATCTGGGAGTGTACGCGCAAGTTTGGCACCGTGTTGGAAAATGTGGTGCTCGATCCCACCAGTCGGCGCGCGGATCTGGATGACGACTCCCTGACCGAAAACACCCGTGCCGCCTACCCTCTTGCCTCCTTGCCCAAGATCCAGATCAGCGGCAAGGCCAAGCATCCGGCGCATGTGATTCTTCTGACCGCCGATGCCTTTGGCATCATGCCGCCGGTGGCCAGGCTGACCGTCGAGCAGGCCATGTATCATTTCCTTTCCGGCTACACTGCCAAGCTCGCCGGCACCGAGCGTGGCATCACCGAGCCCAAGGCCACCTTTTCGGCCTGTTTCGGCGAGCCGTTCATGGTGCTCGATCCGGTTTTCTATGCCGATCTGTTGGGCAAGAAGCTGGCCGAGACCCAAGCCAAGTGCTGGCTGATCAACACCGGGTGGACCGGTGGACCGTATGGAGAGGGGTTCCGCATGCCGATTCAGGAGACCCGTGCCATCATCGATCGTATTTTCGATGGGGATCTGGATTTGGCCAGAACCCGTGTGGATCCGGTATTTGGTTTTGAAGTACCGATGGAGGTCTTGCATGTCGATACCCGTCATTTGAATCCCCGTTCCACCTGGAAGGATCCGGAGCGTTACGACCGGCAGGCGCGGGAGTTGGCGGAGCGTTTCGTGGCCAATTTCTCCGAGAAGTTCGCGGAGCGGGTATCGAGTCGGATTTTGTCGGGTGGGCCGATCCTGGGTTGAAAATGGGAGGGTGGGAGGAGGCCGAAGGTCCCCGGTGAAACTGTTGCGGGGGACCGGGGGCCGAAGGTCCCCGGTGAAACTGTTGCGGGGGACCGGGGGCCGAAGGTCCCCGGTGAAACTGTTGCGGGGGACCGGGGGCCGAAGGTCCCCGGCGGAGGTTCGGAGGCAGCGCCTCCGAGGTTTTGCCTTTGACTCTTCTTGGTCTTGTCTTTGTCTTTTAGCGCGCTCTACAAAAAAAGGCGATTTTCACGTTTTTTGTGAAAATCGCCTGCGCGCCGCCTTGGCCTTGAGATCGTTTCGCGCCTTTGGCGAAACGATCTCAAGAACATGGCCAGAAACAAGCCGCCGGTGGGCGGCGACTGAGCTGACCAACAAACCGCCCAAGGTCACTCATGGCCCGTGAGCAATTCGCCCTGCTTCGTTGCCCAAAAACGGCAACAAAGCAGGGCACATGAGACCGCGCGCTTGCGCCATTTTTCGCAAACAACGCGAAAAATGGCTTATCGTGAAGAGCGCGCGAAAAACCAAAGTCTCAAACGTCAAAGTCGCGGGGCGCTGCCCCGCCCCCGCCGGGGGCGATAATCGCCCCCCGTCCCCCGTGATGACGGG
>NZ_JBZVFG010000035.1:0-31513 GCF_058402785.1 Candidatus Magnetaquiglobus sp. | reverse complement strand
AGCCCGTTCCCGCCGCCGGAGCCCGTTCCCGCCGCCGGAGCCCGTTCCCGCCGCCGGAGCCCGTTCCCGCCGCCCCCGTCTCGCCACTACTCCTTGCGCCACGGCATCATCGGCACCGAAGAGATCGAATTCTTCGGCGACCCCTCGATCAACTTGTCCGAATAAACCAGATAGACCAACGTGTTGCGCTTCTTGTCGAAAAAGCGAACCACCTGCATCTTCTTGAAAAGAATCGAGGTGCTCTTGGAAAAGACCGACTCCCCATCCTTCAACTCCCCCTTGATGTTGATCGGTCCCACCTGACGACAGGCGATCGACGCATCGGAAGTGTCCTCGGCCAAACCCAAACCACCCGAAATGCCACCCTTCTTGGCACGACTCAAATGACAGGCCACACCATCCACCTTGGGATCGTCGAAAGCCTCGATCACAATCTTGCTGTCCGGTCCGAGCAGCTTGAAAACCGTGTCCACGGTGCCGATCTCCTCGGCATGGGAACGACCAGGCAACACACAACAGCCCATCAACAGGGCCAAACTCACCACTTTGCGCAACGTCATGGCGATCTCCTCAGGTCAACAAAAGGTGGGAATGTCAGTCGCGTGGCAGACAGAAACGGGCGTTGAACTCCTCGATGCCATCCACCACGCCGCGTACCAGTTTGGCGCGAGTCTCCGGTTCTTGCAACCGCAACTCCTCCTCTCGATGCACAATCACGCCGAATTCAATCAGAATCGCCGGCATCACCGAATATTTCAACACCACCAGATTGTCAAACTGATAGATGCCGAGATCCTCGTCGATCATGTTGTGCCGCCCGCCCAGAACGTTCTTGGAGTGGTGATAGGCAGGCAGGAAGCCGGCGGCTCGAAACCGCCTGCCGATCATCTTGGCCAGCTCCAGACTGTTGGAGTACTGAAACCCCTTGGTGGAGACCAGGATCGAATAACCCTGAAAGGCGTCGGAATATTTCTGGTGCTTGTTGTTGTAAACCCAGTCGCGCAGAAAAAAAGGCTGCACCGAGTCGTGATGGACCGACACCAGCAGGTCGGCCTGCTTCTCCTCGGCGATGCGCACCCGATCCTTGAGACTGGGCGGTTCGATGATCGCAAAACTGCGGGTCATGCCGGATTTGAGCAGCTCCTCGTGGATCAGAGTGCCCATGGCCAGATTGAACTCGTACTCCGGCTTGCCGCGGGCACTGGTGGCCCCCGGCGCGAAGGTGGCATGCCCCACATCCACGGCCACCTTGCAGTCGCAAGCACCCGCCATGAGATCGAAATCAAACCCCAGGGAGATCAGAAGAATCACCCCAAAGATCCAGAAATACGTCCCGCGCCCGTGCGACAAAAACGAAACCATCAGCGACCAGCCTGGGCGGGCTGCAACGGGACAAACCCGTCGCCGTCGATGTTCGGCGCATCCTGCGTCGCTTGTTTGGTCGGGGTGCCAACGAGAATGTTCAACAGGTCGAGCATGGGAACCGGCTTGTTGCCGGCCTTGGTGGTGCCGGGATGGTGCTGATCGTGACAGAACTGCTCCATCCACTGGGCGCTCTGATCGTTGGCGACCGCGGCGAGCTGCTTGAACAGACAGTGATCATAGGCCAACAGCGGATCCTCGTCATCGGGACGAATGGCCAGATCCTTGTCGGGTCGGGCGTCGGGGAAACGACGCGCGCAGGCCTGCTGGAGGAGTTGCGCCGCCATGGCGCTCTGGGCGGGCCTGACCTTCTCGAGCAGACAGCTCTGATACCCCTCCGAGGCGGCGGCCAGGGCCGCGCCAGTCCAGAGGGACGACAGAACCACGGCGATCGACCAGATGTGACGTGCGGGATGGGATGGAGGCGACATGATGGGTGGATTGCTGGGGTTTCGATGGAGCGAACTTGTTTATTGAAGATGCACGCCGCGTAAGGAAGGGAGTGTACCCGGTTTGCCGCCTTGCGTCACGGTGTGAAGGAGGGCGGAAAGAAGCGTGATGCTCTTTATGATCTACAGAAATTTCTTCAAGTTATACATTGGCGTGGTGAAAAATTTATATGTTATAATTATTTCACTGGAACTTTAGATGCGCGTCACTTCTTGTCCAAGACAGGTGGCTTCATGGAAAGGATGGATTGCAAGCGGCAAAGGATTGATTTTTGGCCGTGTTGCGCAATGTGAAGCCTCAACCGGTCGGCAGGATGCCGTTTGGGGGTATGAATTTTCGAGACTGCGAGTCCCACCAGTCGCGAACCCGGATGGCCAAGTAGCATGTTTCACACAAGAACCACTTGCAACCAGTCGCGCTGTTTGCCCCGGGCCAAGGCAAGCCAGGACCATTTGCCGCATTGAAGCCACTTGAAATAGGTCGTCCAGTGTCGTCCCAGTTCTCTGAGTCTGTTTGGTGATTCGGTGGATGAAATCGCCAAACGAGCATGGATCGAATGCTTTCGAAGCCTGAATGAACACAATGCTACGCAATATGGCGGGCCATCAGGGTCCGTATCGGATGTTATAGGCCATTGCCAAACAGACTCTCACCGCCCCTTGACCTGCGGGGTAACAAACGGCGGCGGCGTGGCGAAGGGCGGCGGCGTGGCGAAGGGCGGCGGGGCCGCGAAGGTCGGAGGGGTCGCGAAGGTCGGAGGGGTCGCGAATGGCGAGGTCGAGGCCGCCGAACCGCTGCCGGCGGATACGATCGAGGCGGTCGAGGCGGTGCCGGAGCTGCCGCTGTTCGAACTTCCCGACGACGCGGGGGTGGTGCCCGAAGGGGTGCTCCCCTGCCCGCTCGGGGTGGTGCCCGCGGGGGGGGTGCCCGAGGTCGATCCGGTCGTGCCGGAGGAAGAGCCGCTCTCCTGACCGCTGGAGGAGGTGGTCTTGCTCTCCTGGATGGTGCTCTTCGACTCGTCGGCCCATCCCGGACCGGACGCGAGCCACACGGAGAGACTCACCAACCAGACCGAACGGAGGATCAGAAGAGACATGGGATGAACGGGGGCGATCCGGGTTGAAAGGGCGTTGACGCGCCTCCGGGTATCCGGGACGCGATGGCCCCGGATACCCGGAAAAGGGGTGCGGCTTCAAACGATATCCCAGCCGTGGAACCCGATTGCGGTGTTCCACAGCTGGGAAGGGTCATCAGTGGATCGGCATGGCCTTGGCCACGATGCCGGTCTCTTTGTGCAGCGTGCTCATCTTCACATCCGCGTCATGCTGATTCGGGAAGGGCCCGAGAATGACGTGGGTGTACTCCTTGCCGTTGATGGTCGAAACCTTGGTGTAGGAGGAGATGCCCCGCTCGATCAGACGGCGACGGAGCTGATTGGCGTTCTCCGGATTGCTGAACGAACCGGCATGAGCCACGAACTCACCGGTGCGCGGAATGGTGATCTCCTTGGCGGCAGTGGCCTCCTTGACCGGCGCGACGCTGGTGGCCGGAGCCTTGGCGACGACGGGGCTCTCCTTGGCCGGCGCGGTCGGCGCGATGGCCGGCGTGGCCACCTTGGCGATGGTGATCGCCGGAGCGGTCGCCGGAGCGGTCGCCTTGGCCACGGTGGCCTCCTTGACCAAAGCGGGCGCGGTCGCCTTGGCAACGGTGCTCTCCTTGGCCGGAACCTTGGCCGGAGCCTTGGCCACGGTGCTCTCCTTGGCCGGAACCTTGGCCGGAGCCTTGGCCACGGTCACCGGAGTGGCCTTGGCCGGGGCCTGGACCGCCGCCTTGGCGACGGTGCTCTCCTTGGCCGGAGCCTTGGCCGGAGCCTTGGCCACGGTGGTCCGGGCGGCGGCACCCTTGGTGGCACCATCCGTGGCCAGCCTGGCCGAGGTCACCGACTTCTTGATCCCCTTGGAGGCCTGGGATTCGGCCACCGTCACGTAACGGGCCTCGATGCCGGTACGCTCCTTGATCGTCGCCACAGCCTGACCCGCCTGCTCCACGGTGGCGAACGGACCGGTCAACAGATGATGGACCGTGTGATTGTTCAACTGACTCTTGCGCAAACGCACCGGAATGCCCGCATCGCTCAGCTTCTTCTGGATCCGCTCCGCACCCTGAACATTGGAATAGGATCCGGCGGTCACCAGGAACGAGCCATCCGCCTGGGAACGCGGGAAATTGGCCTCCTGGGCCAGCGGCGCGGCCTTCGCCTCGCTCTTGGGCGCGAGGGTCGGCGCGGGGATCGCCTTGGCTTCGGCCTTGGCTTCACCCTTGGCCTCGGCGGCGTGCGCCAGCGGCTTGGGCTCCGGCATGCGCGGCAGCGGCTGCGCCTTGGCGATGGCCGGCACCTCGGCGGACTTGGCCGCCTCGCCCTTGGCCTTGATCACCGGAACTTCGGTGATCTGCGCCTTGGCCGCTTCACCCTTCAGGGCGCTCTTGGCCTTCTCCACGGAGAGGCCATCATCCAACGAATCGTCCGCCGGACCTTCCATCGCGGCACCGATGGCATCCTCGGCCAACTCCTCGGAACGGGCAGAGCCCTTGGCGGCCAGGGCGATCTCGGCATCGGACTTCTTGCCATCCAGGGCCACGCCCAGCGACGCGATCGGAGCCGGAATCGGCTCGATCTTGGCGGCGGCCAGGGCATCGGAACCCTTGGCGACCGGCGCCTGGGGCATGGCATGCGGCAGGGCCTCGGCGAGATCCTTGCGCAGCGCGGCCTCGGCATCGTTCTTGGCAGCGGCGGGGACGACGGGGGCAGCCGCGGCCATGCCGGCGGCACCCGCCGGAATGACGGTCTCGGTGCGGGTTACGGCGGCGCCGTCACTCTTGGCGTCGCTCTTCTTTTCGCTGGAGGCGGTCACCAGGGAGCGCAACGACTCCGCGCTCTGCGTGCCCGGAGGAGCGGCATGATTCCAGACCATCAGGGTGACCACGCCACCCACCACGGCGGCGATCAGGGCCTCGGAAAGATGCTTGCCGATCCGCTTGCGACGTTGGATCGCCGCCGCGCGGCGTTGACCCTCGGTGGGGTTGATGAGGATGTCCGCATTGGCTTGCGGGGCTTCTTGACGCGGGGTCTCCGACTCGATGGATGCGCCAGTCACAGGGATTCTCCTTTGCTCATGTATAAAAAGAAATCAATGCCGTTGCTGGGATCCATTACGATCGACAGATACGGCGGTTGGGATGTGCAAAGGGGGTGTGCAAATTGTGTGCCGTTTGGCATTGACGAGAGTCAGATAATCAAAAAGCGTAAACCAAACCGAATCTTAATCGATGTTGAAAAGATGACGCCTGGGCATGCGGGGTCCCAGGCGACAAAGAACCTCATAGGGGATGGTCTCCATCCAACCCGCCATCTCCTCGATGCCGATGAACTCCGCGCCATCCGCGCCCAACAGCGTCACGCGACTGCCGGTGCGACAGGCCGGGATGTCGGTGACATCCGCCAGCGTCAAATCCATGGAGATGCGTCCCACCACGGATGCCTGACGGCCATGCGTCAAAATTTTCGCACGTCCCTTCAGCACCCGGCCATAGCCGTCGGCGTACCCCACCGGCAGCAGGGCGATGCGGGAGGGACGGGTGGTGACGAATTCATGACCATACCCCAAGGGGGTTCCCGCCGGCACGTCACGCACCGAGAGTACATGGGTCAGCCAGCGCACCACCGGACGCAATCCGTCGTCTTGCCAGGAGCGGCGCGGATAGAAGGGGGAGGCGCCATAGAGGACGATGCCGGGCCGGACCCAATCGAGGCGTGCCAGCGGCGTGCCGAGCAGGCCGGCGCTGTTGGCCAGGGAGAGGCGCAACCCCTGGCCGCGCGGTCCCAGGGCATCGAGGGCGGCGTGCAGGGTGCGGACCTGCCCGAGGGTGGTTTCGGTTCCCGCCTCCTCGTCGGCGCGTGCCAGATGGGAGAGCACGGAGTCGAGCTTGAGACCCGGCAGTCGATCCAGGGCCGTCACCATCGCCGGCAGTTCGTCGGGGGCGCAGCCGACCCGACCCATGCCGGTGTCGATTTTGACATGCACCGGAAACAGGGGAGCGTCGGCATCACGCAGACGGCTCAAACGTCGGGCCGCCTCCAGGTCGAAGACCACCGGTTCCAGCTCCAGGGCGAGCACCTGATGTTCAAGTCCCGGTATGAAGCCGGACAACAGCACGATCGGCAGGTCGATGCCGGCGGCGCGCAGGGGAATGGCCTCCTCGACCATGGCCACGCAGAAGCCCGCCGCGCCGGCCTCCACCAGGGCGCGCGCCACCGGCACGGCCCCCAGACCGTAGGCATTGGCCTTGATCACCGGATAGAGGGCGCAGTCAGGACCGACGCTCCGTCGGGCCACGCCGAAGTTGTGGGCGATGGCGGACAGGTCGATCTCCACCCAGGTGGGACGGCCAGGGGAATGGGCGTTCATCGCTCACCCTCCGAGCCCGGAGACGAACTCCGCGGAGGCGTGGTTGTCGAAGCGGGTGAACTGCTTGGAGAAGGTGAGTCGCGCGGTGCCGGTGGGACCGTTGCGCTGCTTGGCGATGATCACCTCGGCCAGACCGGCCAGGGAGGGATCGTTCTCCTTGTAGACCTCCTCGCGATAGACGAACAGCACGATGTCGGCATCCTGCTCGATGGAGCCCGATTCGCGCAGATCCGAGAGGATCGGTCGTTTGTTGGGGCGCTCCTCGACCTTGCGCGACAGCTGGGAGAGGGCCAGCACCGGGATGTCCAGCTCCTTGGCCAACCCCTTGAGGCCGCGGCTGATCTGCGAGATCTCCTGCACGCGGTTTTCCATGTCGCCGTCGGCCTGCATGAGCTGGAGATAGTCCACGATCAGCAGCCGGATCCCCTGTTCGCGCTTCAGACGACGCGCCTTGGCGCGCAGGGACATGATGGTCAGGTCCGGGGAGTCGTCGATGAAGAGGGGTGCCCTGGAAAGATCCTGGGCGGCATGGACCAGTTTGTTGTAGTCTTCGTCGCGGATCCGTCCGGTGCGCAGCCCCTGGGCATCGACCCGCGCCGTCGAGGCGAGCATGCGGGTGGTCAGTTGCTCCTTGGACATCTCGAGCGAAAAGACCGCCACCGGCGCCTGATGATCGAGGGCGGCGTTGGCGGCCATGTTCATCACCAGCGAGGTCTTGCCCATGGCCGGACGACCGGCCAGAATCAACAGGTCGGAGCGTTGCAGGCCGGAGAGCAGCCGGTCCAGATCGGTGAAACCGGTCGGCACGCCGGTGACCAGATCCTGTCGGGACATCAACCGTTCGAGCCGTTCGAAGATGGGCGGCAGAATGGATTTGATCTCGGTATAATTGGAGCGGCGCCGGGCGCGGTTCTCGCCGACCGAGAAGATCTGCTGCTCGGCGCGATCGAGCATCTCTTCGACGGTGTGGGTGGTGTCGCGGTACACCTCGTCGGCCACGGTCGAGGCGGCATGGGCCAGCGCCCGCAGGGTGGCCTTGTCGCGCACCAGATGGGCATAGGCCTTGACATTGGCCGTGGCCGGAACCGTGTCCATGAGACGGGCGAAATAACCGGCGCCGCCCACCACGTTCAACTCGTTGTTCTTCTCCAGATACTGCTTGAGCAGCACCGGATCCGCCGGATCGCCGCGATCCAGGAGCGACAGCATGGCCTGATAGGCGACCCGGTGGGCGCCGACGTAGAAATCCTCCGGAACCAGGATGTCGGTGATCTGATCCATCACCGTGTTGTCCAGAAGAACCGCGCCGAGCACCGACTGTTCCGCCTCGTGAGAGTAACTCGGACGCCGCGTGGGGGCCTCCTGGACCCCCGCCGGCTCCGGTCGGTCGGTATGATCCTGGTCTGAAACGTCGATGTCGTCGATCAAGGGGAGCTCCGCGGCATGGCTTGGTTGATTGCCGTTCCAAAACGGCTCGGAATGATCCGAATCAAGGAGAAAATCATCGTATCACCTTGGATCGATTCGGCATAGGAAGCGTGACGCATGGATAAAAAAGTCGTGTACTCCGGATTGCATCACGGTCACCGGCAACGGTTGCGCCGTCGTTTTCTGGAAGAGGGGTTGGAAGGGTTCGAGGATCACCAGGTGCTCGAGCTGCTGCTGTTCAACGTCCTGCCCCGACAGGATACCAATGCCCTGGCCCATCTGCTGTTGCGCCGTTTCGGCGGACTTTCCGCCGCGCTGGAGGCCGATCCGGCGGATCTGGCCACCATCCCCGGGATGGGGGATGTGGCCGCAGCCTTCCTGACCCTGATTCCTCCCCTGACGCGCCGCTATCTGATCGATCGCGAGGCGCGCGACAAACCCTCCCTCAACGATCCGGCCAAGGCCGCGGCCTATGTGCGCGCCCTGACCGCCGGTCGCACCGAGGAGGTGTTCTACGTGCTCTGCCTGGATCAGCGCGCCCGCCTGCTCTTTCCGGCGCTGCTGGCGCGGGGCACGGTCAACGAGGCCCACGTCCATCCACGGCAGGTGGTCGAAGCGGCGCTGCGCCACAAGGCGGTCGAGGTGATCCTGGCCCACAACCACCCCTCGGGCAACTGCACCCCCTCGGCGGCGGATCGCCATCTGACCCGGATCCTCATCAACGCCCTGATCCCGATCGGCATCCGCCTGGTGGATCACCTGATCACCGCCGGAGACCGCTGCCTGAGCATGGCCCAGGAGGGAATTCTGGGGGTGTGAGCCCTCCCGTTCCCGTCCCCAGGAGTCAGGGGGGTTGCACGTCGGCTCAAATGCACGGATCATGCATGCCGATGAACCACCTTGATTGATCAGTCGCAGGCGATACACAGGAACTACAGGAGGGGGGGATGGCCGAAGCGCGGGATGAGGTTTGGACGGTGCCTGAGGATATCGAACGGTTGCTGGCCGAGGGGGGCGACCTGAACGGCCTCGATGTCGAGGGGTGGACCCCGCTGCACCGCGCCATCCAGGAGGGTGCGGTCGAGCTGGCCGGACGGCTGCTCGATGCGGGTGCCGCGGTCAACGTCGCCGATCCGCAACAATGGACCCCGCTTCACTGGGTGGCGGTGCGCGGCTTCACCGAGCTGGCCTGGCGGCTGCTGGCCCTCGGGGCCGATCCCAACGCCGGCGATCTGGATCGGGAAACGCCCTTGCACTGGGCCGCCTCCTGGGGACACCTGGAGGTGGCGGCCACCCTGCTCAGTGCCGGGGCCGATGTCGATGCCCGGGATCGCCACGGCGAAACCCCGCTCTTCCAGGCCAGCCAGGAGGGGGACGAGGCGATGGTGGCCCTGTTGCTGGAACGGGGCGCCCAGATCGACGCCCGCAACGCCGATGGCGGTCCGCCTTTGCACTGCGCGGTGTTCCACGGTCACGTCGGGGTGGTCAAGCGGTTGCTCGACCAGGGCGCGGAGGTGGACTCCCGAAACACGTTCGGCAAAAGCGCCCTCCACTTCGCGGCCAGTCGCGGTCGCATCGACGAGGCGGCACTCCTTCTCGATCACGGCGCCGGAGTCAACCTCCTGGATCAGGTCGGTCGCTCCCCCCTGGCCGTGGCCCGCGAGCATGACCGGATGGAGATGGCGGACTATCTGCGCGACCGGGGCGGAACCTGACCCGCCCCAACCTGATGGGGATTTCCCGGCCTGGATTCAACACCACGGCGAATCCAGGCCGCTCATGCTTTCTTGCGGCGCGGAGACGAATCGCCATTTTTTTTGCCTTAATTATACATTACAAATATGTTATTTATGTGAACGGATTCCACACGAATTCCATTTTACATTCCATTTCTCCATATATCTTTGTGAACACACGGGAAATTAATTGTCAACTATTTGATTTATTTGCTTTTATGCGCCACACTTCCACAATTTGCCCCTTGAACGCACCTGCAACAAAACACACAATTAATACATAATAATATTCTAATTTAATCAAAACGCTATGTATGAATTTTAAATTAGAGGGTTGACAGAAGGCCGCCAGGCATTTCATCCTCTTTACCGGACATTATGTCGCGTTTATAACAGAATTTAACGAAGTCGTGGCGACGCGGGACATCTCCCGAACCGAATACGAAAACGGAGGGCGCGCATGGGAGTGATCAAAAATCTTCTGGCTGTTCTGGGTCTGATGGCATTGCTCGGCGGGGGCTACGGCTATGCCAAGCTGGCACCCAAACTCAGCCAGATGGATCCGGGCTACATGGGAATGTACACCGAATTCGCCAGCCGGCTGCTCGAGACCCTGGATCCGGGTTTGGCGATGGTGTGGTCCGTGCCGGTGGAAAATCCGGATCTGACCCCGAATGACATCAAGGAGTCGTTGAAGAGCCTCGCCTCGGCCAAGGATTTTCTTTTCGTCGGTGAAGCGCCTTTCTACAAGCAGGTGGAGGCGGTGACCGGCCAACCCTATCGTCACGTCGAGTTTCTGTCGTTCTGCGACGCCAAGGTGGGCAAGATGATGGCCGACTATCAGGATGCCTACACGGCGTTCATGCCCTGCCGCATCGCCCTGGTGCGCGACAAGCAAGGGAAATTGTGGCTCTATTCCATGAATCTGGACATGATGATCCACGGCGGCAAAACGCTGCCACCCGAACTCAGAAAGGAGGCCTTGAGAATTCGCAACGTCATCAAGGATCTGATGACCCAAGCCGCCAAGGGGGAGTTTTAGACCTCCCTTTCGGATCGGACAGCGGGACGCCGTTATGATGCGCGCATCGATGGCTGTCACGGGATTTGATTTCCAAAGAAACGACCCAATCAAAATCGGTACAGTGCGGAGGGAGACATGCAACGAAAAAGAATCCACATGTTGGTGCTCGCGGGTGGGTTGCTGGGCGGTATGCTGCTGGCCATGCCCGTGATGGCGGCGGATCCGGCTCCGGCGGCCCCCTCGGCGGCGGATGCCGAAAAGGCGGCCAAGGAGAAGGCTCTGGCCGAGGCCGCGGCGGCGGCGCCGGCGGATGCGGCCATGCTGGCCAACACCTGCGCGGGCTGCCATGGCACCAACGGTGTGTCGGCTGGCCCCAGCATGCCGTCGATCGCGGGCATGCCGGCCAAGTATCTCGAGCACATGATGGCCGAGTTCAAGAGCGGCAAGCGTCCCTCCACCATCATGGGTCGCATCGCCAAGGGTTACACCGAGGAAGAGACCAAGCGCATCGCCGATTTCCTCTCCAAGACCAAGTGGGAACCGGTGAAAAGCGGCCCCAACTCCCTGACCGCCACCAAGGTGGACGATGCCAAGGTCAAGAAAGGCAAAAAGGTGATCGATTCCGCCAAGTGCGGCAAGTGTCACGAGGATGATGGCGTCACCCAGGATGAGGATACCCCGCGCGTGGCCGGTCAATGGGTGGATTACCTGCTGATCAAGATGCAGGATTTCAAGAATACCCAACTGACCGTTCCCCAGCCCGAGAAAATGCAGAAGGCCATCGATAAGCTCTCCGCCGAGGAGCTGGAGAGTGCCGCCCATTTCTACGCTGGCAAAAAATGAGCGAATCCCAGGAGACCATGACCATGATGAATTTCACCCGTAGAGGATTTGTCAAGCTGACCGGCGGTCTCACCGCCCTGGGTCTGGTTTCGGTGCCGAGCCTGTCTGCCTTCGCCTCCGCCAAGAAGCGGGTGGTGGTGGTGGGCGGCGGCTATGGCGGTTCCGTGGCGGCCAAATACATCCGCATGGCGGATCCGAACATTCAGGTCACCCTGATCGAAAAGAACAAGGATTACTACTCCGGCCCGCTTTCCAACTGGGTGGTGGCCGGCTTCCGCAAGCTCGAAGTCCAGAAATGGGGCTACGAGGGGCTCAAGAAGCATGGCATCGAGGTGGTGATCGACGAAGTGACCGCCGTGGATCCGGCTGGCAAGAGCGTGACCACCGCGGGCGGCAAGAAGTTCGAGTATGACCGGCTGATCATGTCGCCGGGTATCGGCTTCAAGGCATTGGAAGGGTATGATGCCGAAGCCGTGAAAAAGATGCCCCACGCCTGGGTCGCCGGCGAGCAGACCACCCTTCTGGCCAAGCAACTCCAGGAGTTGAAGGATGGCGATCCCTTTGTCATGGTCGCCCCGCCGGATCCGTATCGCTGCCCGCCCGGTCCTTACGAGCGTGCCAGTCTGGTGGCCCACTACCTCAAGAAGAACAAGCCCAAGTCCAAGGTGATCATTCTCGATCCCAAGGACAAGTTCTCCAAGATGGGTCTGTTCACCCAGGGTTGGAAGAATCTGTACGGCTACGAGACCGACAAGAGTCTGATCGAGTGGGTTCCCGGTGCCCAGGGCGGCAAGGTGACCCGCGTGGATGCCAAGACCATGACCGTTTACACCGACATGGCCGAGTTCAAGAGTTCGTGCATCAACGTCATCCCGCCGAACAAGGCTGGCGACATTGCCGAGAAGGCCGGTCTGGCTGATGAGAAGGGGTTCTGCCCGATCCATTTCGAGACCTTCGAATCGACCAAGCAGAAGAACATCCATGTGATCGGCGATGCGAGCGCCGCGACCGGTCTGCCCAAGTCCGGCTATGCGGCCAACTCCGAGGCCAAGGTGTGTGCCGCTGCCGTGGTGGCGTTGCTCAACGGCAAGCCGGTGGGGGTCCCTTCGTATGTCAACACCTGCTACAGCCTGATCAGCCCGGATTACGGCATCTCCGTGGCTGGTGTGTACAAGCTGCATGCAGGCAAGATCCTCGAGGTTTCCGGTGGTGTCTCTTCGGACAAGGCTCAGGATTTCATTCGCAAGCAGGAAGCGTTGTACAACGAGAGCTGGTATCAGAGCATCATGGCGGATACGTTCGGCTGAGTCGTTCGACCAGTTGGAAGCAATCGAAAAGCGGGGCATCAAGCCCCGCTTTTCTTGCATTGGTGGCTGGGCAAGCGTTTCTGACCGCATGGTTGCGATGAGTCGGAACGCATGGCTGCGATGAGTCGGAACGCATGGCTGCGATGAGTCGGAACGCATGGCTGCGATGAGTCGGAACGCATGGTTGCGATGAGTCGGAACGCATGGTTGCGATGAGTCGGAACGCATGGCTGCGATGAGTCGGAACGCATGGTTGCGATGAGTCGGAACGCATGGTTGCGATGAGTCGGAACGCCACCGTTGCGGGGAACCGGGGGCCGAAGCTCCCCGGTGGAGGTTCGGAGGCAGAGCCTCCGAGGTTTTGACTTTGGTGTGCTTTTCAAAAAAGCGTTTTTCACGATTTTTGTGAAAAACGCTGCACGCTGCCTTGGTCTGGTTGGACGTTTTGCGCCTCTTGCAAAACGTCCAACCAGACCATCGCCAAAAACAGGTCGCCGGAGGCGATTATCTGCCGCATACAACTCGTTTTGAGTCGTTGCCCGAAAGCGGCAACGACTCAAGACACATAAGACCGCGCGCTTGCGCGATCTTTCGCAAAAGACGCGAAAAATCGCTTATCGTGAAAAGCGCGCGAAAAGCAAAAAACAAAAGCAAAGGACAAGTCAAAGGCCAAACCTCAAGGCTTCGCCCCGAACCCCACCAGGGGCCATTGGTCCCTGGACCCCGGCAGTTTGACCGTGGACCTCCCTTTGTTACCACGGTCGGGAGGTCAAGGGGTTCTCCCCCCATCATGCAGGTTTCCGGGGCTTTGCCCCGAACCCCGGCGTTGAGGATCCTTGGATACTTTTCCAGCAAAATTTCACTCAAGAACTCGTTACGGATCGACGATTGATTTTCATGATGGAAACCTTGAATCACCCCTCTCGAACCAACGGGTCACGTCATGCACGACGGCCACACCAGGGAAAAAATCCTCATCGTCGATGATATTCCCATCAATCTATCGCTGTTGACCGAACTGCTCGCGGATGATTACGACATCATCCAGGCAACCCAGGGCCGCACGGCCCTGGAAAAGGCCATCACGCACAAACCGGATTTGATCCTGCTGGATATCATGATGCCGGATATGGACGGTTTCGAGGTGTGCCAGCAACTGAAACGGCACCCCGCGACCCGGACGATTCCAGTCATTTTCGTCACGGCCAGAACCGAAGCCGATGACGTCGCGCGCGGCATGTCCCTGGGCGCGGAAGACTATTTCGCCAAACCCTACCGTCCCGCCATCATCAAGGCACGCATCCGCAGCCACATCGATCGGGTCCATGCCCAGGCGAAACTTGCCGAGGAGCAGGCGCGAGATCTCAAGGCGATCCAATCGCGACTGGCGATCAGCGCACTGCTGGAGACCTCCCTGGAACCGCTGCCGCTGGAAAAACAGCTGACCGTGGCTCTGGACATCATCCTGACCATCCCCTGGCTGGCCGTGGAGTACAAGGGATCGATCCATCTGTTCAATCCCAACAACCAGCGCCTGGAACTGGTGGCCCATCGCAATCTGGCACCGCATCTGCTCACCGCCTGCGCCGCCCTGCAGCTGGGGGAGTGTCTGTGCGGACAGGCGGCCCTCAAACGCGAGATCGTCTTCAAGAATCAGCTGGACGTGGAACATACCGTCACCTTCACGGGCATCAAACCCCATGGCCATTATTGCACGCCGATTCTCTACCAGGATCAACTCCTCGGCGTGTTGAACCTCTACGTGGCCGCCGGACACCGGCGCCTGCCCGAAGAAGACGCACTGCTGGCCACGCTCTCCAACACCCTGGCCGGCATCATCCGCCATCGTCGCACCGAAAAAGCCCTCCAGGAGGAACGCTGCTTCATCGCCACCATCCTCGACACCACCTCGGCCCTGGTGATGCTGCTCGATCCGAAGGGGCATGTGATCCGTCACAATGCCGCCTGCGAGGAGTTGACCGGTCTGGGTTCGAGCGAGATCCTGGGCAAGCCGTTCTGGAGCCTGGCCTGGACCCCGGCAGATGAGCAGGAGCGGGTCGAGGAGATCATCATCCTCACCGCCGAGGATCCCGCCACGTTGTCCTTCACCGGACGCTGGTTCGGCAAGAATGGACAGGAGCATCACATCTCCTGGACCCTCACCTTTCTCACCGATGCCAACGACGGCTTGAAGAATTTCCTGGCCACCGGCATCGATGTCAGCGAACGAATCCGCGCCGAGCAGCGGCTGGAGCGAATTGCCCATCACGATGCCTTGACAGGACTGCCCAATCGGCGCCTATTCATGGTATTCTTGCAGCAGACCCTGGCCCGGTGCCGACGTTACAACCAAACCACGGTGGTGATGTTCATGGATCTGGACCGGTTCAAGGCGGTCAACGACACCCATGGCCATGACATCGGCGATCTGCTGCTGATCGAATCGGCGCAACGGATCCGGAGCAGTCTGCGTGAAAACGATGTCGTGGCCCGTCTCGGCGGGGATGAGTTCACCATCATTCTCGGCGATGAACCATTGAAACCGGATATCGTGGATATCGTGGCCAAAAAAATCATCACCGCCCTCCAGGCGCCGTTTCATCTGCGTGGCATCGAGTGTCGGATCGGCGCGAGCATCGGTGTCAGTCGCTTTCCCACGGATGCCGACAGCGCCGATGAGTTGTTGAAGAAAGCCGATATGGCCTTGTATGCGGTCAAGAAGGCTGGACGGAATCACCATCAGTCGTACCATCCGCGGATGGAGTCAGAGGGAGCTGAAAATTCATGAAAATCGCCCATGTACTCTCGCTGATCATGGCGCTTTTGCTGGTGCTGCTGGCCGGTATCGGCTACAAGCGCTTCACGGGTGACGTGGCGGTCGGCAAGCGGCTGGCCGAAAACAACTGCGGCGTCTGTCACGACATGACCGCAACGCGCAAGCATGGCAAGGGCCCCTATTTGTGGGAGATTCACGGACGTCCGGCGGGCGTGGTCGATTTTCCCTTCAGCGTGGCCTTCCGCAAGTTCGCCGAAGAGAAACCCTTTCTGTGGGACGAGGCCAATCTGGAGCGTTGGCTGATCAATCCGGTGGCATTCATTCCGCAAACCCAAATGGCCAAGCAGACCAAGGATCATCCCGTCTCCTTCGACGGTATTCAAAGCGCGGAAAACCGTCGCGACTTGATCGCCTATCTCAAGAGCCTGCGTTGATGCATCGCGATAAAGGGAATTTTTCCTTGCTTTGTTTGTAAAAATTCGGGTATTCTGATCGAATGGACGTGATCCACCTGCTGTAGTTCAAGGATGACCGATCTTCAATTTTCCTTATCATGGGGGACAGGAAAACAATGTTCGCAAATCTCATCAATTGGCTACGCAAGCCAAGTCCAACTGCCGTGGGTTGGATTCTGACCATCGGCTTTCTGGGCGGAGCCATCTTCTTCATCGTCTTTCACTTCACCATGAATGCCACCAACTCCATGAGCATCTGCATCTCCTGTCACGAGATGGAAGGTGTCTATCAGGAATACAAAGAGAGCAAGCACTACAACAACCGCATGGGCGTGCGCGCCACCTGCTCGGACTGTCATGTTCCCCACGGCAAGACCTTCGGGGATTGGATCGATAAATTCCTCGCCAAGTTGCAGATCGGCAGCAAGGATATCTTCCACCATTTCGTGGGTACGTATCCAGACAAACCCGCCTTCGAGAAGTCCCGTTACCCACTGGCCCAGCATGTCCTCGAAAACATGAAGGCCCGGGATTCCAAGGAGTGTCGCGCCTGTCACAACTACGATGCGATGCAGTTTGACGAGCAGGACAAGTCGGCCCAGAAAAAGCACAAAAAAGCAATGGAGAATCCGGACAAAACCTGCATCGATTGTCATGCGGGCGTGGCGCACAAGCTCCCGGAGGAGCCAGAGGCCGACGCATCCAAGAAGTAAGCAGGGTCATAACGCGGGTAGGATGGTTTTAACAACTCGATTCCAGATCGATTCTTGAAAAAAGGAGTGGAGCAGATGGGTATGAATTCCGAGAGCACGCTGACTCGGCGGACTTTTCTGGAGGCCGTGGGTACCACGGGTGCGGTTTGTGTGGCCGCGGGCCTGGTGGGCATGCCATCGCTGGTGCAAGCCGAGGATGCCCCGGCGGTGAACATCGACGAACAGGTCGCCAAGGATCTGGGACCTGGCAAGGTGGCCATGGAGAAGGTGAAGATCGACACGCCGGCCAAGGCAGAGAACGGCGCCCTGGTGCGCATGCCGATCTCGGTCGATCATCCGATGGAGAAGGACAACTACATCAAGGCATTGGCCGTGTATGTGGATGACAATCCCAAGCCATTGGTGGGCAAGTTCGAGTTCACGCCGGAGTCTGGCAAGGCCGAGGTGGAGATGCGCATCAAGATGGCCAAGGCATCGCAGGTGCGTGCCGTGGCGGTGAGCAACAAGGGTGCGTTGTATGGCGCGTATCTGAAGATCGAAGTGGCCGAAGGCGGTTGCGCCGGTTGAGCACCGATCAATTACTCTTAGCGATTGGAGACGAACATGGCGGATATCGGAGAGCCCAAGGTACGCGGCCCGGAGAAACCCTTGAAGAAGGGTGATGTGGTGTTGATCAAGACCCTGATCAAGCATCCCATGGAAAGTGGGTTGCGCAAGGACAAGGCGAGTGGCGAGACCATTCCCGCGCATTACATCGAGAGTGTGGTAGCCGAGTATGGTGGGGTTGCGGTGGTGAAGGCGACCTGGACGGGCGCGGTTTCCAAGAATCCCTTTTTCTCGTTCTACATCAAGGCGGACAAGAGTGGTCCGGTGAATGTGACCTGGAAGGACAACAAGGGTCAGGAGTGGAAGGAGAAGGCAGAGATCAAGGTGGAGTAGTTGATCTTGTTTGCCAGAAAAAGCGCCCCCGAAAGGGGGCGTTTTTTTTGGGGGTGTGTGGTGCGCTGAAGATGGATGGTGGCGGTGATACAGGTTCCCAACTTGTTGCAGGGGCCGGGGGACCGAAGGTCCCCGGCGGGGGCGGGGCAGCGCCCCGCGACTTTGATCTTGATGACTTTGCCTTTCGCGCGCTCTTCACGATAAGCACTTCTTCGCGGTTGTTGCGAAAAAGTGCGCAAGCGCGCGGTCTCATGTGCCCTGAGTCGTTGTCGCTTTTGGGCAACGACTCAGGGCGAATTGCGCACGGCAAGTGAGCTGCATTCGGTGGCCTGTTTGTTTCTGGCCATGTTCGCGGTATCGTTTCGCCAACAACGCGAAACGATACCGCGGCCAAGGCGGCGCGCAACGATTTTCACAAACTTGCATGATGGGGGGAGAACCCCCTCACCCCCCAACCGTGGCCCTCCCTTACGGGAGTTCCACGGTAAACTTGCATGATGGGGGGAGAACCCCCTCACCCCCCAACCGTGGCCCTCCCTTACGGGAGTTCCACGGTAAACTTGCATGATGGGGGGAGAACCCCCTCACCCCCCAACCGTGGCCCTCCCTTACGGGAGAGTTCCACGGTAAAAGACGTGAAAATCGCTTTTTTGTAGAGCGCACCAAAGTCAAAGGAAGAGGCAAAGGCAAAACCTCGGAGGCGCTGCCTCCGAACCTCCACCGGGGACCTTCGGTCCCCCGTCCCCTGCAACGGTTGTTTTTCGGAGATCGGGGATCGGGGATCGGGGACCTCCGGTCCCCGATCCCCCTCCCCTCACCCACCCTTGGGCACGATCTGCACCTTCTCCTGCAACCGCGACAACAACGGCTCAATGTCCTCCGGCGTGCGAATCGCCTGCTGAAACTGCGACCGATAGTTGGCCACCACACTCACCCCCTCGATGATCACATCATCCACCTTCCACTCACCCGAGGTATTGTGCATGTAATAGGACAACTTGTACTGCTGCCCCTTGGAATGGATCAAACTGTCCACCAAGACCAGATCCTCCGCCTTGGGCACCTCCTTGAGAAACTCCACCCGCTCTCCATCATACCGCTCGATCATGCTCATGTAGGTGTTCTCGAGCAGACGACGAAACAAATCCGTGAACCGCTGCTGCTGACCCGGCGTGAACTTGCCCCAGGCCCGCCCCACCGCACTCTGCGACATACGGATGAAATCAAACTCCTGATAGATCACCCGCCGCAACATCTCACGCCGCTCCTCACGCCGCGCGGGAACCGCCAACTCGGGATCCTTGAGGATCAAAAGGGCCTGCTGAACCGAGGCGGCCAGCTTCGCCATGCGCATCCCCTCCTGGGCCACGGTCACACTCCATACCGACAAGGGCGCCAAGACCACGATCCAAAACAACAGACGGTTGACCATGAAACGCCGCAACATCATTCGACTCCTTGTTCAAGAAACATTATTTCACACTGCCATGAATGAATTGACTGATCAACTCCTCGAAGTTGATCGCCGGTTCGGTCTGCCGGATCACACCGTTGGCAGCCAGATTCTTGGTGGAGGCACCCGGCGAGATGACGATGTAACGATCACCGATCAACCCCTTGGTGCGCACCGAGGCAATGGCATCCTCCTGGATGGCCACCTCCGGCTGGATCAACATGCGGATGCGCGCCTCGAAATCACCCGTATTCAGCTCGATGCTGTCCACCCGCCCGATGTTGACCCCCGCGATCTCCACGGTGGCGCCGGGTTTGAGTCCGGCCACGGAGGTGAACTGAGCGAAAATCGGGACATGCCCGCCCCCCACCAACTCCATGCGCGCCAGACGCACGGAAAGCCAAGCCAGAGCGATCAGGCCGGCCAGAACGAAGATGCCCACCGAAAATTCCAATCGCGCGCTTCTCACCGCAGACTCCTTGCAACGTGCATGATGGGGGAAACCCCACCCATGACCCTCCCCAAGGGAAGCGCCATGAAAACCGGCTCGACGGAAAAACCCTCCATGCCGGCCAACCGGCTAAATCACCTGAATCGGACCATCCAGCTCGCCGTGAATGAACTGCCTGAGCACCGGATCACGGGATTGCCCGACCTCGCGGGACGGCCCCGAATACAACACCTTTCCCTTGTGCAGGGCGATCACATGATGACACCACTTGAAAATTTCCGGCACCGCGTGACTGATCACCACCATGGTGTAACGGGTGCGCATGTAGGTGTCGCAGATCAGATAGTGGATGGCGTTCTCGATGATCGGATCAAGACCCGCCGTGGGCTCGTCCAACAGCAGGATCTCGGGGTCGGTCACCAGGGCGCGCGCCAGGGCAGCCCGTTTCATCATGCCACCGCTCAACTCGTCCGGGAACTTGCGCTCCATGCCGACGAGATTGACCTCCTCCAGGCAGCGCATGACCCGGGCATGGATAACGCTTTCCGACAAACGGGTCTTCTCACGCAAGGGAAAGGCCACATTGTCGTGGACATTCAAGGAGTCGAAGAGCGCACCCCCCTGGAACAACAGACTGAAACGCCCACGCACACGACTCAATTCACGGTTGGAAAGCTTGCCCAACGGCACGCCACCCACCTTGACCACCCCTTGATCGGGTTTCATCAAACCGACCATATGCTTGAGGATCACGCTCTTGCCGCCACCGCTCATGCCGATGATGGCGGTGACGCGGTTGGCCGGGATGGCCAGGTCCACGGCATCGAGCACGCGCCGGCCATCGAGGATCTTGACCACCCCCTCGAGCGTGATGACCGGATCCAGGGCGGTATCGACCTGGTAGGACTCACGCTCGCGGGCGAACTGCCGGGAAAGGCAGTCGAGGAGGTTGGCCTGGGTGATGTAGCCCATCTCGACCAGGGTGCGACCGACCAGGTGTTCATCGGAAGGGGACTTTTCACCGCCGGTGCGATGGCGTTGCAGGGCCAGGTCGAGTTGCCGCGCGGTGACGCAGCCATTGGCCACGAGCTGCCGACCAAGGGACAAGGGGATCCCGTCGGATCCGGAAAGCGGAGCGGAGTCGGTCGGGGAAGCGGGATGCGACACGACGGATTCCTTACGCTACAGCATAACCGAAGTGATGAAATAATCACATACCAGAATCAGCACGGAACTCAGCACCACGGCGGAGGTGGTGGCATGACTGACCCCCTCGGCGCCACGCCGGGTGAAATAACCCTTATAGGTACAGATCCATGTGACGATAAGTCCGAAGCTGACCGATTTGATCAGGCCGGTCACGATGTCGTGCATTTCGACGGAGGATTCGATGCCGCCAAAGAAGGTGCCGGCGCTCATGCCCAGCAGGCGCACGGCGATCAGATACCCTCCCCAGATGCCGATCACGTCGAACAGGACGGTCAACAACGGCAGGACGAGGATTCCGGCCTCGACGCGCGGGGTGACGAGGTATTTCAGGGGTTGGATGCCCATGACCTCGAGGGCGTCGATCTGTTCGCGGATGCGCATGATGCCGAGTTCGGCGGTGAGGGCGGAGCCGGCGCGTCCGGTGACCATCAGGCCGGAGAGCACGGGGCCGAGTTCGCGGATGATGGAGAGCGCCACCGCCGGACCCAGCAGGGCTTCGGAGCCGAAACGGGCCAGGGTGTAGTAGCCTTGCAGGGCGAGCACCATGCCGGCGAAAACCGCCGTGAGGGCGATGACGAACAGCGAGCGGATGCCGATGAAATGGACCTGTTTCAAAAAGTTGGTCCAGCGGAACGGCGGCATGACGAACGACAGCAACACCTCCCACAGGAACAGGAACATGCGTCCCAATTCGCGGACCAGCTCCAATGTCAAGGAACCGACATGTCTTACCTGGTCAACCATGACGTTCCATGTTCCATTAATAGCCAAATGCATGTGGGAGAAGGGATTCCAGATTGTTTTGCCGGCATGGCGTGCATCAAATGCATTGCAAACTCAAAGATTATCGCCCATCATCTCGGATATTGGCAAGGGAAGAAGGACGATTAAAGAAAATAACCCGAGCAAGGATCAAGACCCATGCGTAGACTGTTGCTGATCTGGATGGCCCTGGCATTTCTCTGTTTGCCGAGCCTTGGCGTGGCGGGCAATGAGGCCGTCTCGAACAAGCCCCAAAATGTCGTCGCGGCCATCGACAAGGACGCGAGCAAGTATGCCACCCAGACTCCGCCCCTGGATGACGCGCGGTTGGAGTCACCCCCGGTTTCCGATCCGCTGGAGCCGTGGAACCGTTTCGTCTATACGTTGAACGATCTGTTCTATCACGGACTGCTCAAGCCGATCGCCATGCTGTATGCCGCCATCCTGCCCGAACCGGTACGGGTCGCGGTGGGGAATTTCTTCCACAATCTGGCCATGCCCAAACATTTCGTCAGCGCCCTGCTGCAAGGCAAGGTCGATGTCGCCGGTCAGGAACTCTCCCGTTTCCTCATCAACACCACCCTGGGTGGACTCGGCTTTTTCGACGTGGCCGAAACCCACTTCAATCTCAAGAGCAGCGACGAGGATATCGGTCAGGCCCTGGGCAATCTCGGGATGGGGGATGCCATCTACATCGAATGGCCGATCATCGGTCCTTCCACCCTGCGCGACTCGATCGGCATGGCCGGAGACGTGCTCATCAATCCGCTCACCTACTATCCGGAAAACCAATGGACCCGTCTGGAGATCTACGGGGTCAAGATGATCAACCACACCTCCCTGCACCTCGGCGAATACGAGGATCTGCAAAAGGCGGCCATCGATCCCTATATCGCCCTGCGTGATGCCTATCTGCAAATGCGACGCGATCAGATCAAACGCTGACCCCGACTTATCTTGACTCCCCATTCCACCAGGGACCGATCAAGCCCCCTTTTTCGGTCCCTGGAATCATTCTTGTCAATCCTTTTCGAAATCCTGCCCTAATTCCCGTGATGCCACGTCCAACCTGATCCGACTTATCGCGACTTACCTTTAACAAAGCTGGATTTTCTGGCACAATGATCGCTATTCGGATACCGTGAAACCCATTGGGAGCCCTTTTTCTCCCTGTGAGCGTCATTATACCGTGGAACTCCCGAAGGAAGGTCCACGGTCGGGGGGTGAGGAAGTTCTCCCCCATCATGCAAGATTATTCACGCCATTTCACTGGAGTAGCCTTCATGAACCGTTCGCGTCCGTTCGTTCGCGCCCTCGGCCTTGTTTTCGGTTTGTTGCTGACCTTCCCCGCATTCGCCGCTGATTCCCTGGATGAAATTTATGCGATCGCGGACCGCAAGGATTTCGACACGGCCTTGAAACGGTTGAATCAATTCCTCAACGAGCATCCCCAGGATGCGCAGGGACGCTTTCTGAAAGGATTGATCCTTACCGAAACCAAGCAACGGGATCAGGCGATCTCGGTGTTCCAGCAGTTGAGCAAGGACTTTCCGGAGTTGCCGGAGCCTTACAACAACCTGGCGGTGCTGTTTGCCGAGCAGGGTCAGTTCGAAAAGGCCCAGGAAGCGTTGAACCAGGCGGTCAAGGCCCATCCCAACTATGCCACTGCGCATGAGAATCTCGGGGATATCCACGCCAAGATGGCCTCCCAGGCCTATGCGCGGGCCTTGAAGCTCAATCCGGGCAACAACGCGCTCACCGGCAAGCTCAACAAGGTCAAGACCCTGTTCACCGAATCCGCCGAACAACAGCCAGCCAAGCCGGGCCAGGCCAAGGCGCAAGCCGCGGGCAAGGGTTCGCCGCTCAAGGCCGATCCGCCGCCGCCCAAGCCAGCGGCCCCGGTCGAGGCGACCCCGGTCAAACCAACGGCCCCGGTCGAGGCGACCCCGGTCAAGCCTCTGGTCACCGCCCAGGCCGATACCCCGGCCAAGCAGGATCCCGCGCCCGGTGCGGAGAAGGATGGGGGTGCCGAGGGGGTCTCCTCCACCAAGGGGAACACCGCCGGAACCGATGCGGTCACGAACGAGTCCCCCGCCAAGGAGGGAGCGGGCGCCGGACCACGCAAAACCGTCCCCGATTCAGCCAAAATGGCAGATCCGAAATCGATTGACGAGGTGAAGCAGGTTGTGCTCGATTGGGCCGGTGCCTGGTCGGCCAAAAAGATCGATCAGTACATCGACGCCTATTCTCCCCGCTTTCAGCCGGTCACCAAGAACCTCAAGAGCCGCGAGGCCTGGGAGAAGAATCGTCGCGAGGTAATCGGCAAGGCCGGGGATATTCACATTCATGTGTCGGATCTACAAATCACCATGCTGACCGATCAGCGTGCCCAGGCCACCTTCCAGCAAAACTACACGGCCAAGAACTATCGGGATCGCGTCAAGAAAACCCTGTCGCTGGAGCGGGAGGGAGAGGCATGGAAAATCGTGCGCGAGTATGCCGCCAATGAGTGAGGATCCGGAAACCGCCGGATTTCATCAATCCCGGCTCAGGGCCACGGTATCGGCGCATGTGTTGATCCTGGAGCATCCGGCGGATTCTGCGGAGCGCTCCCGACTGCTGTTGGCCAGGTTGGCCTATCGGGATCATCGTGCCGGGAAGTTGTCGTTTCCGGGCGGCTTCGTGGATCAGGGCGAGGGGTTGGAGGCCGCCTTGAAGCGGGAGGTGCTCGAGGAGATCGGTCTGGAGCTGGGGCAGTGTCGCTATCGGGAGACCGTGCCGTTGCTGCACGTCGAGCCACCCAACGTGGGTTTCATCTTCACCTGCGATCGTTGGAGCGGCTCCCCGGGACCGGTCAGTCGTGAGATCCTGGAGACCCTTTGGGTGGATGAGGAGCAGTTTTGGCAACTGGATCGGGAGGGGCGGTTGGCCTATCCACAAATGCGTGATCAGATTCGTCATATTGGCTGGCAGCCTTCGGTCTCCGAGGAGTCCTCCGCGGATCCGGAGCGTGGGCGGTGCATCTGGAGTCGTTCGCTCGGGATGTTGGCGGCGTTGGCATTGGGTGGCATGGTGACCGCGACGCCGGTTTGGGCGGATGATGTCCCTGCCCCGCCGGGTAATCCTTCCGCTCAGGAGAATCTCGAGAAGGCGCGCGAGCATCTGATGGATGCCATGCGGGCTTTGGGCAACGCTGGGCGTCAGACCTACGACGAGAAAATGCCGACGTTCAAGGAGAAGGCGGGCGAGGCGCTCGAGGAGACGCAACGGAAGTTGAAGGAGATGCGGGAGCGGTTGCCCGAGCAGTTGGAGAAGATCAAACCCGCTTTGCCGGAGTCGGGTGGTGACGGCAAGTCGGACAAGGGGAAGGAGCCGGAGGGGGAGAAGGAGAAGTCCGCGCCGGGCACGACGCAGATTTGACGGGTGAGACCAAGAGGGATCGGGAGGAGCGGTCCGACGGATCCAGTCATCACGGGGGGCGATGATCGCCCCCGGCGGGGGTGGGGCAGCGCCCCACGACTTTTCCTTTGTGACTTTGATGGCGCCATACAATTACTTTTATCTTTCTTATCAACTTTGTATTTTATCAACTCTACAAGAAAAATATTTTATAGAATCGGCTAAAATCTAAAAACAAACCCTCGTAGGCTCTGCCTCCGAACCTCTGCCTCCGAACCTCTGCCGGGAACCTTCGGCCCCCGCAAACGTTTCTACCCCGCCTGCCCATCAGGCCGCGCTGTCACCAACATGGGCACGATCAACAGAACGAAACTCAAATAGGCCCCGATCCACAACCCCCCAGCCAGCAGCACCGCCCCCTCGGGCCACCAGAACGGCACCACCACGCGCGCAATCGCGGCACCCGTCATGCTCAGAAACGCCGTGGTCAACAATCCAGAAGCCTCGGGAACCCGCCCGGTATGCGTCAAGGCCACCCGCCCCATGATCCCGAGGGTAAAAAGTCCCATGGCACCCACGGTCAAGGCATGCAACGCGGTGGACTCATCCAGTCCGACACCCAACCGCGCCGCACCACGCAGAACCAAACCAACCACCAGCCACAAATAGCCCAAATGCAGCACCCACAATAAAGGCGTGGAGACCGTTTTCCACCCATGCCAACGACTCAGACGCACCCCTTGCACCAACCCGGCAACCACAAAAATCCACCCCACCCCCGCCTGCACGGTCCAAAACAGATCCGCCACCACCACGCCGATCAAGGTCACGACCCCGGCAATCTCCAACGGCACCGAAATGGCAAAGGTCGGCTCCTCGCCACGCTGTCGCAACGCGTCACGGGTGAACATCGGCATGATGTGACCACCGGTCATGGCCAAAAAGAAGACGATCCCGTTGATGCCGAGCATCAGCCCCATACGGGCGCTCTCCCCATGCCAACCCAAGGCCTCGAGATGGGTCAGCAGGTCACCCAGGGCGAGCAAGGCCAGAATCGGCGGAAAGATGCGATGGACCCGATTGCCGGTGTTCCACATGGTCGGGGTGAGAAAAAGCAGCATGCCGAAATAGAAGAAAGCATCGGCCAAAGCCGGGATCCATGCCGGCAGGCAGCAGCCCAACACCACCCCGAGCCGCGCCAGGAGCCAGGCGGAAGCCAGGGTGATCAGAGGCAGCCCGGTCATGGGCGGGGTTTTGGACCAAACCGGGGTGGCGGTCAACAGGAATCCCGCCGCCGCCGCGCCGACAAACCCGAACAACAGCTCATGACCGTGCAGATGCGCGGGGGACCACGGGGATGGGAGGGAGAGGATCCCGGTGAGCATCGCCAGCCACATAACCATGGCACCCACGGACCAAAGAGCGGCCACGGTGAAGAAGATGCGGAACCCTTGGACAAAAAGCATCCGAAGCCAGCCGGAAGCGGATGAACGGGGCAAAAGTTTCAAGGGGCACTCTCCATTCCAAGGAAAATTTTTCCAGGGTTGGATCCCGAAGCAGACCCGATCCACGCCCTGATCAAAAATCGTGACCGTCACGGAAAAACGGAACATCGCCGTTCCCGCGGTCAGAATAGACGAGGAGTCAACGATCCCGCAACCGTGACGTGGACGATTTTTTTCAACGGAATGACACGGTTGGACAATCCTGGGGAGCCAAAGTTCGCCGGAGTGTGGACGTTCTTTGGATGTGGAGAGCCGTGGTTGGGCTTGGAGCCGCGGGGGCCAGGGTGTGCGGCTTGGACGCGACGCTCCCCTCGCTGGGACGCGAGGGGAGCGATCGGCGAGGCGCTCAGGAGGCGATCGGATTCATCAGGCGCTGCTGGGCCGCCGCCGAGAGGGTGACGCGATAGGCGCCGGAACGCACCTGGGGGATGACCGGATCACCCAGGGTGGGATCGGTCTTTTCGCGGGTCTGGGTAACAACGGTTTTCCCTTCTTTATCGCGGGTTTGTTGTTGCAATTGCGTGGCGGTTTGCACGGCGCGTTGGATCAGGAAACCGGCGGCGGAGAGAATGTCCATGTAGCAACTCCTTATCAAAGCATCAGGAGAAAGTTGATCGTCGAGCCCAATCATTTCGTGGACGGGTCGAAGGTTCACCGCCGTCGTTGAAAAATCAAGCAACTTGCATGCCAATAATCCTGGACAGCCTCCTCAGAAATTGCATGTCACCCGGAGCCAAAAATAGTGCTTGACATCTCCCTTGGTTCCGATTAGGATCCCGCGCTTATTCCCCGATAGCTCAGTCGGTAGAGCAGCTGGCTGTTAACCAGCTTGTCCCTGGTTCGAGTCCGGGTCGGGGAGCCAAAATCAGCACTCGGTCCATTCGGGCCGGGTGCTTTTTTTTGGTTCGTTTGCCGGGTGCTTTTTTTGGGTTCCATTTGAATCTTCCTTTTGCCGTCCTCGGCAACGGCCCTTGTATCCGAGCTTGTCATGTTGCGCGTGGTCCTCTATCAACCCGAAATCCCCCAGAACGCCGGCGCGGTGTTGCGCACCTGCGCGGCCACCGGTTCGGAGCTGCATCTGATCGGACCGCTCGGGTTTCGACTGGATTCCGCCGGGATTCGCCGCGCCGGGATGGATTACCGGGAATGGGCCATGGTGCGGCGGTGGGACGACTGGTCCGCGTTCGAGGCCGGCCTGCCGGAGGGGGTGCGTCTGTGTGTGGCCACCACCAAGGCGCGCCGCTCCCATGTCGAAGTCCGGTTCGGGCCGGAGGATTGGCTGCTGTTCGGTCCCGAGGGGAGCGGCTTGCCCGAGGGGATTCTGACCCGATTTTCCGAACACGCGCTTCGGATTCCCATGCATCCGAAAACACGCAGTCTCAATCTGGCACAGAGTGTGGCGGTGGTGCTTTACGAGGCGTTGCGGCAGAACGGATTTCCGGATATGCGTTGATTTTTCAGATCAACCCCCTCACCTGACTGGACACCTGGCATGTGCGGCATCATCGGTCTGTTCTCCCCCCACGCCAAGACCGTCTGGCCTGCGGCCCAGCGTGCCGCCATGGTGGCCGCCCTGGCCCATCGTGGTCCGGACGGTCATGGCGAATACACCCTGCCCGGCCTGTTCCTGGGTCACACCCGGTTGGCGGTGCTGGATCTCTCTCCGGCGGGACGGCAGCCCATGGTCTCTCCGGACGGTCGATTCTCGATGGTCTTCAATGGGGAGATCTACAACTTCCAGGCCCTGCGCGCCGACCTCGAGCAGCGTGGCCACCTCTTCGCCACCCGCACCGACACCGAAGTGCTGCTGGCCGCCTGGCGGGAGTGGGGTGCGGCGTGTCTGGAAAAACTCGACGGGATCTTCGCCTTCGCCATCCACGATCGCCACGAGCAGACCCTGGAGCTGGTGCGCGATCATCTTGGGGTCAAGCCGCTTTTTTACTGGAACAACGGTGGCCAGACCTGGGCCTTTGCCTCCGAGCCCCTGGCGATGTTCGGTCCGATCATCCCCCTGCCCGACATCGATCCCGCGGACCTGGACCGTTATTTCACCTATCAGTATGTTCCGGCGCCGGGTTCCGGCCTGCGCGGGGTGGCGCAGTTGCCGCCCGGCCACCGGTTGACCCTTTCAGCGGGCAGGGCGCATCTGAGCCGTTATTGGCAACTCCCCTGCCCACCCGTCACCCGACCCTGGGGCATGGAACGGGTGGAGGAGTTCGCGGAGCTGGCACGCCACGCCGTGCGCCGGCAGTTGGTTTCGGACGCGCCGCTGGGTCTGTTTCTCTCCGGTGGGTTGGATTCGACCAGCGTGGCCTTGGCCGTTCGGCAGGCCGGGCAGCATCCCACCGCCTTTACCCTGGGTTTCGACCAACCCCGCTTCGACGAACGGCCCGCAGCCCATGACTTTGCCCAGACCCTGGGCATGGAGATGCGCTCCGAAACCTTTGTCTGGTCCAACGAGGAGATCCTGACCACGTTGGGGACGATGCGCGAGCTGGCCGCCGATGCTTCGTTGTTCCCGACCCATCAGCTGGCGCGTCTGGCGCGTCGAGAGGTGACGGTGATTCTGGCCGGGGATGGCGGCGACGAGTTGTTGGCCGGATACGACACCTACAAGGCGGGTCTGATCACCCCCTGGATCCACAAAATCCCCGCGCCAGCCCGAGCGATGGGATTGTTTCTCACCCGGTTCCTGCCCGCAGACGATGCGCGTTACAGTCCGCGTCTGGTGGCCGAGCGGTTGTTGTTGGCCGGGGCCGAGGGTCCGCGGCGTGATCATGCCGCGTTCCGGCGCATCTTTCCGGATGCCCTCAAGGCGCGTCTTTACGAACCGGAGTTCGCCCGCGCGGTACAAGATGTCGATCCGGTCGGGGAGTATGTGGCCTTGATGGAGGGTGTGCCTGGTGAGCGTTCCGAGGTGACGGCACGTCAGTATGCGGATCTGCATCACTTTCTGCCGAGTGTTCTGGCCAAGGTGGATCGCATGAGCATGGCCACCGGTTTGGAGGTGCGGGTGCCGTTGTTGGATCGGGCATTGGTGGAGTTCTGTTTCCAGCTGCCGGACGAGGCCAAGCGGCACAACGGTCGCGGCAAGCGGATCATGCGGGAGATGTTGCGTGGTCAGGTGCCGGCGGGGCATCTCGACCGGCCCAAGGCGGGATTTTTGCCGCCGGTGGATGGTTGGTTTCGCAAGTCTGGGCCGATGTTCGACATTTTTCAGCAGCATTTGCGGTGGGCGCAGCAGGCGGCGTTGGGGTGGTTGCGGTGGGACGAGGTGGAGAAGATGTGGCGTGAGCACCAGGTCGGGCGGTTGAATGTGGGGTTTGCGTTGTTGGTGATTCTGCAATTCATCAATTGGCGGGCGCGGATGCGGAGGTAACTGTCACAAAGGGACGAGAACCGAAGGTCCCCGGCGGAGGTTCGGAGGCAACTGTCACAGGGGACGAGAACCGGAAGGTCCCCGGCAGAGGTTCGGAGGCAGCGCCTCCGAGGTTTTGCCTTTGTCTTTAGTCTTTGGCGCGCTCTTCAAAAAAAGCGATTTTCACGTCTTTTGTGAAAATCGCTTGCGCGCAGCCTTGGAAGGAAGGTCGTTTTTCGGTTCTGGCAAAACGACCCTCCTTCGCCTTGCCTCAAACAGGCCACCGGAAGCGACTCTTCCGTCCCCGGAAGCGGCTCTTCTACTTCCGCCACTTCATCCGGGAAAAAATCCCCTTCAATTTCGGCAAGGTCCGTTTTGCCTCGGGACCGATCAACACCACCCCCAACCGCTCCGGATGCAACAACCCCCCGGCAAACCCCGGCAGACTCCCCGGATCCAGGGCACTGGCATGCCGCCAGGTCTCCTCCAACGGCTCGGCGGCATCGAACAGCAGATCCCCCACATAGCGCTCGATCAGGTCTGATGGCCGATCCAGGTTCACCAGCAGCGCGGCCCGCCAGCGCACCAGCAACCGTTGCCACTCTTCCCTGGTCGGAGGGGCCTGCATCAGGGTTCCCAACTGTTCGAACAGCACCTGGAACCCCTCCTCCAGATGGTCCGGGGAGAGCGTGGCCCCCACCTCCAGATAACCGGCATCCGAATGGGTGGTGTAGGCCGACCAGACATCATAGGCCAAGCCGTGCCGTTCCCGGACCACGGCCTGCAAGCGCGAGGAAAAGCCATCGTCGAGGAGACGTCGCAACGCCGCCGTGGCGTGATATCCGGGATCCCGGAAACCGGCGGTGCGGAAAAACAGCGACAACGAGAATTGCGATCCCTGATCGTCCACCGCCACCCAGTGGGGACCGGAGGAGATCACCCGTGGTGGAACGGTCGTCGTGTCGCCACCCGGGGGGATGGTCCCCAGCGTGGCCTCGGCCAGTTCCAGGGCCTGACGCGGTTCGATGGGGCCGCAGAAGGCCAGGGCCATGTTGCCGGCCCGATAGTGACGCGCCAGATAGTCGCGCAGTGCCGGCAGCTGGATGCGTCCCACGGTCTCGCGGGTGCCGAGCACCGAGCGGGCCAGGGGATGGCCGGGCCAGAAAGCCTGGCTGGCCAGGATCGAGGAGACCACCAGCTCCCCTTGATCGTTTTCGTCCTCGCGCATCTCCTCCAGGATCACCCGTCGTTCGGTTTCGATCTCCGAGAGCGCCGGGCGGGTGAACATGTCGCAAAAGGCGTGAAACCCCTCTTGCAGCCACTCGGCGGGCAGGGTGATCCAGTAGGCGTTGGTCTCCTGGCCCGTGGCGGCGTTCATGTCCGCGGCCATGGACTCCAGGTGAGCGTGAAAGCGGGTCGGATCTGGGATCGATTCGGAACCCTTGAAAAGCATATGTTCCAGAAAATGGGCGATGCCGGCCTGATCCGGCTCTTCGAAGCGGCTTCCGGCGCGCACCATCAGGGTGGCACCCACTTCGTGCAGCCACGGCATGGGAAACACCCCGACCGTCAAGCCGTTGTTCAGACGAAAAAGTTCATGATGCGGATCCGGGATGGACGGTGTGACGGTTGGGTTGGCGGGCATGCGCCGTGTTCTCCATGCGTTGCAAGCGTTTGATCAGGTTTGGGATGCGTATCGTATCGACGGGTAGTTCATGACGATTCAGTTCCCGGAATAACTGCTGGGGTCCAGGGGCCAGTGGCCCTTGGTGGGATCCAAGGGCAACGCCCTTGGTGGGATCCAAGGGCAACGCCCT
>NZ_JBZVFG010000034.1:0-41784 GCF_058402785.1 Candidatus Magnetaquiglobus sp. | reverse complement strand
GTGCAATGTTTCCCACGGATTTTCAGATGCCACCTTACCTACCGCTGGCATTTTCGGAACAGGAGAATATGGTGGACCTGTACCATCAGGCCATCGGGATGCATTGAGATCACACCTTTGTTGGTGGCGACCGGACGTCCATCGAAACGTCCGGTCGCCACCAACAATCAATCTTTTTTATCGATCCTCTCCAGGGATCTCCATCGTTGGAAAAATCAGGAAGGCATCCCTGGATCTATTCGATTTTATTGGATTATTCCAAGTTCATACCATGGAATCACTTTCCTGATTTGCTTTTTGGCAGCGTGGCGGCGTAGCTCAGCACATCAACAGAAATTTGCAGTTCCAAGGCACGCAAGGCCGGCATCTTGCTATCCGGTTCTCCATTGAGTATTTTGTGCAATGTTTCCCACGGATTTTCAGATGCCACCTTACCTACCGCTGGCATTTTCTCCACGGCCAGTCCATCCTTGCCATGACATCCAGAGCAGATCGTATTATAAACCGCCTCACCTCTCTGACGATCCCCATTGACCTCCTTTGTCTTTTTATTAATCCAGCGATCCATTTCAACCTGCCCCTGAGTGACAAACAAGGCTAAATCGTTGATATCTTTCTCATCCAATTTTTCGCCATATAGATGTGTGTCATTTTTTAGAATATTTACGACCTTACTGACATCCCCCTGTTTGAAGCGCTCGATTCCCACGATCCCAGTAGCGTGCTTGCCGGTTTCATAAGCCCCAAGCTTTCCTTGATAATCCCATCCGTGACACTCTTTGCATCGCCATGTGTCTTTGGCCTTGTCAGCATACCCACCGCTTGGTGGGTATGCTGGATGGGTTGTTGACGGCTCCGAAGATCCTTTCTCTTCGAACCATTTGTCATAAAGTTTACCTCCTCTGGCAATCGATGAAATTTGTTCGGCAGCATCCCCTGATGTAGACCATAACATTCCACCAAAGGCTATCCAAAAAGCAACATAACAACTAATATTAATTCTGTATTTCATGATCGCCTCCTGATTCGCATGATAAAACACATCCATATTGGGGTGGGTGATTTTATTGATGGAAGTCTCATAACTGTCTTGGGAGTCAAGCAGCTTTTATCACTGGATCCATTCATTTTAACTTGCATTTTATCCGTGTCAAGTCCCACGAAAATTGACTTGCCTGTGTTTGTAAAAACTTAAGAAGTTAATTTTTAATGATTACACTTAAGATTCGATCGAGATTGAGTCCGTAAACTGCTGTAATTTTTTGGGTGGGTAGCCTGAGACATAACCGCGGCACCTCCGGAGGCAAACGCTCCCGCAGCAAGGCACCTGCCGTCACGGAGTGGACAACAGCACCTTGAACACGACGATCATGGGGCTGGGTGATCTCGCTCATGGGGTGAGCGTATCAAAACAGGGACATGGAAGCAGGGTGCCTGCCTCGCGGATCTCGCCCTGAAACAACAGAATGGTGATCCACTGTTTTCTTAAGCTCGGGGCCAAAAGCGGGTCGGGATGCTTGAGCGAATCGCCCACGATCTGACGAAGATCGGTCACACTCTCCAGACGCATCAGACGATCCGGGATGATCTCATTCAACGCCTGGAGCTGAATGGCGGGCGGCAGCGTCTCGAACCAGGCTCGCTCGAAGGGGGTATCGCAGATCCAGCCCCAGGGCCGGGACGCTGCCATCTCGTGCGGAAATTGTTCCCGGCAGGCTTCAAGCAGGAAGTCGATCTTTGAGGGGTCCTGAACGAAAACGGCGATGCGCAACTCGCGCAAACCCCGTGCAACGCTGACCATCCGCTTCGAGTAGCTGTAATAAGGTTCGATCAGGGGGAAATGTTTCCGGATGCTGGCAACGATCGGATCGAACCGTTTGGCGAGAATGGCAGACCGGGTGGCATGGAAGGCGATGACCGCCTCGCAACGAAATGGTTGATTGCTGGTATAATCGGAGCTGACCAAGCCCAGGGAGCTCAAACGATGCAGAATCGGTATCAGCGCCTGGGTTCTAAGCGGCTTGCCCGCCTCGCCCTTGATGCCGGCATCCCGCAAGCCGTTGGCCAGATGGGTCCGATGGGTGGATTCAACGAGAATGGCCAAAAATTGCAGGACGCTCTGCTCAATGGCCGTGAGATGCCGATACCGCTCCAGGGCGACATCCGGCGTGAGTTCGACTGGTTTGATCACGTTTTCAAAAAGCCCCCCTTGGATCGAAGCAAGAGCGGATCTTCCGTCTCACCTCCCCATCCGTGACCGTGAACGGGCGATCATGGACAACCGGATTCTTGCGGGGTGCTCGGATGACAAGCCTGAAACGTGGTGCACGGCGATTTTCAGGATAGCAACCTCCCGATCCAGACCACCAGGAAGGCCAGGCTCCAGGCGATGGAGAGAGAGAAGAGCACGGAGAAGCCGGCCCATCCCCAACTGCCGGCCTCGCGCCGGATGGCGGCGATGGTGGCCAGGCAGGGGGAGTAGAGCAGCGTGAACATCATGAAGGCGAAGGCCACCCAGGGGGTCATGGTCTTGGACAACTGCTCCCTGAGGCTGGCTGACTCGGAGGCCTGCTCGCGCTCTTCAGCGTAGAGCACCGCATAGCTGGCCACCACCACCTCCTTGGCCATGAAGCCGGTCAAGATCGCCACCGTATCCCGCCAGGTAAATTCCAAAGGCGCGAAAACCGGGCTTGCCGCCTGGGCGATGCGGCCCAGATAGCTGTTGGCGAGGGACTCCTGGGCCTGCTGCCGGGTCAATTTGGCAATGGCCTCGTCACGTTGCGGGCTTTCCGGCTCCTTCTTCAACTGTTCGATGTGACCGGCAAAATCCATGCTCCAGTCGATCTCCTTGGGAAACTCCTTCATGAACCAGAGCACCATGGAGCCCACCAGAATCACGCCGCCGATCTTGTTGAGAAAATCCAGGGCATTGTCCCACATCTGCCGGCTTAGGGAACGCCAGGTCGGCATCCGGTAGGGGGGCAACTCCATGATAAAGCTCTCTTTCATTCCTTTAGGCAGCAGACGATTGAGCAGCACCGAACCCACCATGGCCATGGCGATGCTGATCATGTACATCAGAAACACCATGGTGGCCGCCATATCGCTGAAGAAAGCCCCCGCAAAGAGAATGAACACCGGCAGACGTGCCGCGCACAGCACGAAGGGGTTGACCAGGATGGTGATCAACCGGGCACGGGGACTCTCGATGGTCCGGGCAGCCAGCACCCCCGGCACGTTGCAGCCGAACCCGACCACCAGCGGGATCAACGCCTTGCCGTGCAGACCAAAGGCGTGCATCAACCGATCCATCAGGAAGGCGGCGCGGGTCAGATAGCCGCTCTCGCTGAACATTGCCATGAAGAAGAACAAAATCACCACGTTGGGCAGAAAAATGATCGTCCCGCCCACCCCGGCGATCACCCCGTTGATGACCAGATCGTGCAGCATGCCCGCCGGGATCAGGCTGTCGGCGAACTCCTTGACCCAGCCGACGACCGCCTCGATCGCGCTCATCGGGTATTTCCCCAGGGTGAAGGTGGTCTGAAACATCACCCACAAAAACCCCACGAACAGCGGCAGACCCCACACCCGGTGCAACAGCCAACGATCCAACCGCCCGGTCCAATCCGGCCTGTCCGAGGGTTCGGCGCGACGGGCGCAGGCGGCGATCAACCCCTGCACATGGGCGAAACGGGCATCGGCGAACAACATTTCGCACTCACCACCATGCTCGCGGGCCAACTCCTGACGCTCCTGATCGACCAATCCCAGCAACTGGGCATGATCCCCCTCGCGTTGCAACAGGGCATCGTCGCCTTCCAGAAGCTTGATCGCCAGCCAACGGCTTTGATGAGGCTCCATGGAGTCGGGATGGAGTTGACGAATCAGACCCTGCACCCGTTCGATGGCCGCGGCCAGATGATCGTCATAATCGATCACCAGTGGGGCCGGGTGATGCGGCATGGCCCGGGCGATCCCAACCAAGGCAGCGCGCAACCCGTCGATCCCTTCGCCGGTCACCCCGTTGACCTTGATCACCGGACCGCCTAAACGCTTCGATAGCCCGGCGGCATCGATGGAGAGCCATTTGCGTTCCGCCTCGTCGATCATGTTGAGCACGAAGATGATCGGTCGTCCCATCTCCACCAACTGGGTGGTCAGAAACAGCGACCGCTCCAGATTGCCCGCATCCAGCACGTTGACCAGAATTTGGGAGCGCTCGGCGTGCAGATGATCGCGCGCGCCGCTCTCCTCCGGGGTCTGGGTGGTCAGGGCGTAGAGTCCCGGCAGATCGGCGAGCAGAAAGTTCAAGCCGGCGTGCTCGAACTCCTGCTCGTGCACCAGAACCGTCACCCGCGGATAGTTGGCAACCGGTGCATGCGCGCCGCACAAACGATT
Source organism: Candidatus Magnetaquiglobus sp. (assembly GCF_058402785.1). Lineage (NCBI taxonomy): Bacteria > Pseudomonadati > Pseudomonadota > Magnetococcia > Magnetococcales > Candidatus Magnetaquicoccaceae > Candidatus Magnetaquiglobus > Candidatus Magnetaquiglobus sp. The sequence continues at coordinate 37,383 of NZ_JBZVFG010000034.1, read as the reverse complement.
GAACAGGGTCGTCTTGCCGCTGTTCGGATTGCCGATCAGCCCAACCGTGACCCGTGCAGATGATTCACCCATTGACCACTCCCATACCACGCACCATGAACATTCAACACACCCAAAACGACTCGATCCCCATCACGCCTTCACAAGACGCTCCCCCCCTGTTCGACCGCTCGGACCAATTTCAGAAAAGCCGCTTCCGCCGCCTCCCAACTCTCCACCTCGATCACCCCCTGCAGCCGCAGCGCTTGCGTGGCCACACCCCGGATCCCGGCCCCGGAGGCCAACCGTTTCAACGCTTCGACCCGCTCCAGGGAGCCAGGGAGATCCCGCTCCGCCAAAGCACGGCGCAGTTCTCGCAGCAGCGCGGCATATCCTGGCGATTGCACCTCCTGATCCGTCGTCACCCCAGCGAGCGGACAATGCCTCCAGGGCTCGACCACCTCCGGCGGTATGGTCTCTCCAGCCCAATCGCCCACCCCGGAGGGCAGCACCACGATGATGCGCGTCCCCTCCGGCTCTGAGGCCTGCATGCCGATCCGCCCCCCCATGGTTTCGCAAATCAGTTTGGCCGAATAGGTACCCAGACCGGTTCCGGAATGCTTGCCCGCGGTGGTGTATTTCTCGAAGAAGTTCCCGCGCAACTCCTCCGGGACCGCTCCAAAATTATGAATGAGAATCACTCCATTTAAGGGGCGTACAAACAGCAGCACCTGCACCGTGGAACTCGGGGGGGCGGCCTCCAGGGCATTCTTGATCAGGTTGGCAAACAGCGAATAGCAGAGCAGCTCCTCGCCACGCACGAAGAAGGTATCGCCGGCCTGGAGTGGAGTATACTCCAGGAGAATATTTAAATGCAACTCATTACCGTTTATCAAAGCGCGCAGATCCTCCCGGATCGTCGATAAAATCGGCACGAGATCGAGACGCACCGGCTCCAGTCGGTAGCTCTTCTGCTCCATTTTGTAAAGCCCGAGCGACAGGGTGATCATATGCAGAGCCGACATGCCCGCCTTGCGGATGGTCTGCAAATGGCGCTGCTGCTCAAGGGTCAGGGAGGTCTCGCCGAGCAACTCCGTACACCCGAGGATGCCGTTCAAGGGGGATTTGAGGTCGTGACGTGCGATCAACTCCACATCCCGCTTGATCCGGTCCAGCTCGATCAGTTGGCGATTCTGGGCTTCAAGCTCTTCCTTGGCCGATTGCAGCGCCTCCTTATTGCGCGTCAGTTGTTGTTCGGATTCCACCAACTGGCCGATCAACTCGACCAGCAGGTCATGATAGAGCTCCTTTTCCGACAATCGGGCCTGCTGCTCGAGGATGATGACCAGCAGTTGCATCATACGGGGGTCGGAATCCCGGGCGCATTCGACCAGCAGGTGGTGCAGGCTGTTGTTCATCACGCGGTCTTCAACAGCACGCCGTCGATGCCGACATCGTTCAAGGCGGAGAGGCGGTTGGTGACCAAAGCGATATCCGCGGGATTGGCGAGCAACGCGCCATGCTGTGGGGCGACGATCTCCGGGGCAATCTCCCGGACCCGCGCCAGAGCATGACGCAACGCGGCACAAGAAGGCATGACCTGACGATGAAACTGCTCGATGCCGGGCAGCGGGCAGGGTTTGCCGGTCTGGTCACACGGCAGCCGATCGACTGACCCCTGGCGATCGCAGGCATGACAGACGGGTGACAAAGGAACAAACAGTTGGTTGCCCTCCCCGCACGCACACATCCCGCCGAACAGATCGCTGGTGAAAAGCGTCCGGGAAGATTCATCCCAGGTCATGAAACTGCCCGCCGAGTGGGCGTAGGGAGTGGGAATGAACTGCAGTATGCGCCCAGAGTCCAGCGTGAGTTTCCTTTCCAGGGCGTCGATGCAGCGCAACTGCGATTTACCTCCATAGTGTTTGATGAAATAATTGTTTTCACTCTTAGAAATTACATTAAGATCAGCCCGGTCGATCATCTCCTCCAAATTGGGCAGGCTGCCGCACAGATCCGGATCGTAGTGCTGGTAGATGAGCGTGTGGATGCGGCTTGGCGCCACCCCGGCCTGCAGGATCTTGCGCATCACCGTGCTGAAGTCCGGGCGACTGCCGGCATCGATCACCACCGCCTCATCGCCATCGACGATGAGATACGGATTGCATGACATCCGGCTCTCCGGATCGTAATAACCCACCCAATAGATATGGTCCGTGATCCGGATGGGGCGATCATGCACAACGGGCGGGAGCGTGGAAGGCGGCATGGGTGACCTTGAGATCTCAGGCGCGAAAAATGAACCCCGGCACATCCCGGAGCGCGGTTTGCAACAGTCCCAGGCGATCGAACAGTTCATCGACGAGTTGGAGATCCTCCACCATCTGCCGCTGGGCAATCCGGTTCAAGGTCGATTCGATCGTCTTGCAGGTGTTGATCACATCAAACAGGTGAAAAAACTGAGCGACCCCGATGATGGCATTGAGGCGATTCTTGGCCTGCAACAGAAGATTGGGCGGCACGGCGGAGGGGTGATTCCGGATCTGGTAGAAATCCTGCTCCAGTCCGGCGATCTGCTTGTTGGCCTCCTCCACAAACATCCACAACTTGTCATCGACCCGCGCCGGGCGACCGGAGAGCCACACGGTGATCACCTGACGCGCCCTGGGATCGACCGCCTGCCAGGCTGCCGGATGGGTGCGCGGATCGCCCAGATTCTTGACCAGGAAATCCCGCACCAGGTTCTTCAGGTTGGCCTCGGGTTCCCGATCGACGAAGGGGGTCAGCAGGCGTTCGGCCAGTTGCGCCTTGAAACCGGGAATGATCTGCAAAAAATGCCCCTGCTGATCGCGAAAGCCGTGCAGCAGTGTTTTCAACGACTCGAATTTCAGCCCGCGTTTCGGGTCCGCGTAGTGCTCCAACCGGATCAGCAGCCGGACCAGGGCACGCTGGACAAAGCCGCCCGTGGCCAACTCACCGGTGAAACCGGCCTCCTGGCAAAAGGTCTCGAAGCTGAGATCACCCTGACAGATCCGCTCGGCCAGACGATCCGGCCCGTCGAGGGACAACAGCTGAAAACGATCGCAACGCTCCTTCCAGAGCTGCCATTTGGGATGACGACTGCTGGCCATGCTCGCCAGCAGCACCGGATGCAACCGGGTCAATTGTTGCGGGGTGAGGGGCTTCAAGAGTACCTGATGGAGCAGCACCGACAGCGTGCCGCTGGAAGGATGATCGCGAAACCACGCCAGCCAGGCGGGGAGCAACTCCGGCAGGGCTGCCAGGGTCACCCCATCCCCCAGATCCTCGAAAAGGAACCAGGGCATTTTCTTCAAATCCTTGCGCGCGAGTCCGTCGATCCCGTCGTGCTGGGTGATCCATTCGGCCACGCGTAACAGACCAGTCTGGAGATCTTCCGCCGGGATGCGGGTGAAGCCGCTTTGTGCCACCAGGGCGGCCAATTTCTGCTCGGCCAGCGCCACCCGACTGCCCACGGGCAGGTTGACCGGATGGACCACGGCTTGCTGATAAGCGAAAAGGGCGCGTTTCAGGCTCATTTCAGGGCATCGAGTTTCTGGGTCAGGCGGTCCAACTCTTCAAAAAGTTGCGGAATGACCGCCGGTGGTTTGGGATTGACCAGGAAAAAGCGTATGTCGATGCGCCGGTTGGCTGGTTCGGCGGTCGGGGCGTCATGCGGGACCACCGGGCGGTGTTCGCCATAGCCGCTGATGCCAAAGACCGATTGCCCCTTCTGGTTGCGCAACTCCTTGAGTACCGAAGCCCCCTTCTCGCCACCGAGAATGGTCTCGAAGGTCTTGATGGCGCGCATGCCGGAGAGGTGCAGGTTGTTGGCAAAGGGGTTGGCCTTGCCCAGCGCCACGTTGTCGGTATGCCCCTCGATGAAGACCGCATCGAGCGTGCCGGGATTCCACTGCTGCTCGGTGCAGAAGGCCGGACGGGTCGCCTTGTCCACCGACCCGGCATAGCAGGGGAGATGCCGCGCCAGCACCCGGGCCAGTTTGGTCAGGGTCTCCTCCCCGCCGGGGGCGAATTGCGCCACGCCCAGGGGAAAGAGGATCTCGTTCGGCAGTCGCAAAATGCCGTGATTGGGATCGATGAACACCTGGACATTCTCGGCTTGCAGATCGTGGTGGAGGTCGGCCAGAAGCTGCTGGAGAAGCTGCCGGGTCTTGGCCATGTGCGAGTCGAGGTCGCGTTTCAGGTTGGCGGCCAGATCGCGCAACTCGACGATGCCGACTTCGAGTTTTTTGAGTTTTTCGCTCTGTTCGTCGTGAAGTTTTTTGATCTTCTCGCGCTCCTGGGCGGCCTTTTCATATTCCACGCGGAAATCGCTCTCCGAGTTGCCCATGTTGAACGAGAAGATGATCAGAATGACGATGAACACATACAACAGCGCGGACATCACATCGCTGATCGAGATGGAGTAGTCGTGCGCCGTGTATTGCGGCCCCCGGGTTTCGCGCCTGCGCTGATACATGGCAGTTCCGTTACCTCTGGTCCGGGTTGATCTGCATGTAGTAATTCATGGTCTCGTTCATCTCTTCGAGCTTGCCGTGCAGATCCTCGATGGTGCCGCGCAACTGGTGGGACACCAGATCCATGTGTTCGTCCACGCCGCCGATGAACTCCAGGATCTTCTCCGAGGAGAAGGATTTGAGGTCACCATTGAGAGTCCCGAGCGTTTGCGCCATGTCTCGGGTGACCTGATCGACCTTCTGTTGATGCTCACTCCAGGTGGATTGAAATTGCTGCTGCATGGCGGCCATGGTCATCTTCAACCGCTCCTGGGCCTCATTCATGGCGGCCAGCGTCTGCTCGGCCTCCTTGTGGGAGAGGCCATCGGCAGTCTTCAGGGTTTGCGAAAGTTGTTGCAAATTCTCCATAGCCGCGTGGATCTTCTGCCCGGCCTGCATCACCTGCCGGGAGCTTTCGATCAACGGTTTGAGCAGCGTATTGGAAAGAGACTCCAGAAAGCCGCTCAAGGTGTCGTTCATGTCATCAAGCTTGGAGCCCAGATCGCCGACGCTGTAGCCCAGTTTTTCGGAAATCCCGCCCATGTGCTCATCGATCTGGCCGATGAAATGGAGCACCTTCTCCGAGAACTCCTGCACGCCGTTGTTGAGATGGCCGAAGGTGCGACCCAGGGTATCATCGACCTTCTCGAAACGGGCTTCGTAGTTGGTGAGGAGCAGACGCAACTGCTCGTGCGCCTTGCCGATGCCGGCCAGGGTCTGGCGCGCGGTCTCCTGGGTGGCGGTGAGCGTGGTGGAGACCTTTTCCAGCTTGTCGCTGCTGGTTTGCAGTTTGTCGCCGGCCACGGCGATCATCATCGCCCCGGACTCCATGGCCTCGATCAGATTGCCGAAACGCCCCTGCTCCGGATCGAAGTTTTTGGCCAGGTTGGTGGAGAGCGAGGTGACCTCGGTGAGTGCCTGACGATTGTCATCCACCATGCGGGTGGATTGCTGCTGCATCGAGAGGTTCAGCCGGGTCAGGGCGTGATTGATCTCGCCGACCGCCTGCACCAGAGAGGAGGCGGCCACGCCGACCAAGGATTGCAGCTCGGCGTGGCCCTGGCTCATGAAGTCACGCGAGTTTTGCAAGGCGGTGGCGACCGTCTGGTTGTGGTGATCGAGGCTCAACACGGTCGTTTGATGATTGCTCTCCAGCCGTTCGATGTAGTGCAGAATACCGATCAGGGTCTCCTCCAGGCGTTGCTGGCCGAGCCGCATCTCCTCATCCGGGCGCGATTGCACCACGGTTTCCCGCTTGTTGGCGTTTTGCAGCATGCCATCCACGGCGTACCGCATCTCCTCCATGGTCAGAAGCAGGGTGGAGATGGACTCCTCCAGGCGACCGGCGACCTGATCGCTCGCCTGCCGCAGGGTGGTGGCCGCCGTGGTGTGCTGGGTCGAGAGCTGATTCAACGAGGTGGCGAAGTGGCTGGCCATACCAGAAGCGGTCTGCTCCAGGCTTTCGGCGGCGCGCAGCAGCAGTCCGCCGGCCATCATCATGGTCTCGGAGATGGTCTTGGACTCCTCCTGCAGGGCATCGCGGGTCGAATCCATGTAGCGGGTCATCTGGTCGAGGATCAGCTTCTCCTGCACGCCGGGCTGGATCACCTCGCGCGGCTTGGCCGCGATCATGGCGGTATCGATCTTGGAGCCGATCGAGGTCTGGAACCGCTCCATCCCCTCGAGCAGCCTTTCGGTGGCCATGAGCAGATTCGGGGCAGCCCCGAAGATGCGTTGCATCTCGTTTTGCACCGCCAGCATGGCGGTGGAGGATTGGGCCATGTCTTTCAAAGAGTTGCCCATCTGACCGGCAAAGCTGTTGGCCGACTCCTTGAGAAGGGTGACCAGCTCCGTCTGCGCGCTCTTCATGCCAGCGGCCACCACCCCGAGATCGCTGATGGTGCGTTGCATGGTGCCGGCCAGACCAGCGGATGAGTCCTTGAGCAGAGCGGACATCTCGCTCTGCGCGCCGCGCATACCGGCGGCCACATCCGCCAGATCGGCCAGCACCCGCTCCAGGCGGCTGCTCATGCCGGTGGAGGAGTCCTTCAGCGCGGCAGCAAGTTCGAGTTGCGAGCTTTTCATGCCAGAGGCCACATCGGCGAGATTGGCCAAAAGGTGATTGACCACTTTTTCCTGATTGGAGCCGGCCTGCTGGGTGTGAGCGCTCTGCACCTCACCGTTTTTTTGCAACTCGCCAAGAATCCGCGCCGCATCCTGGACAAACAGGGTCAGCCGTTCGTTCTGCGCCACGATTCCCTTGTGCAGGCCGGAGACGAGCTGTTCAAGCCTCTGGCTGCTCTGATCATTGGCCCCTTGCAGGGTGGAGAACAACTGTTCAAAACGTTTCTGCCCCTGATCGCTCATGTCGTTCAAACCGGTGAGGAGCTGTTCGAGTCGCTTCTGCCCCTGTCCGGTGGTGTCGTTCAAGCCTGTGACCAGTTGCGCAAGCGCCTGACCCTGCCGGTCATTGAGGCCATGGAGATCCCCCTGGTAGCGGTTCAGTCCCTCCGCGACCCCGCGCAACTGAGCCTCCTGAGCGGTGTGGATGGTGGTCAAGGCTTCGGTCAACTGGCTCATGGCCTGATTGAGGCTGTTGAGCGAGCCGGCGGAGGATTCGCGCATCAATAGGGTGAACTGCACGGCAAAGTCGTCGAAGGCCTCGCGGATGCTCTGGGCCATGTTCAACAACCCCTCCTTTTTGCTGGCGCGCAGATCGCTCCACAAATCGCCCAAGCCGGCATTCTGGTTGCGCAGATTCTCGTTCAAGGCGAACAGCCCCAGCTCGATGGCGGAGAGTTTCTCCCCGAGCGTGGTCTGGAACTGCTCGAACAATGGGGCGAGCGCGCCCTGCATGGCCTGCTGCTGGGTGGCGCGCTGGTTGTCCTGATAGCGCACCAGGGTCTCGAACATCTTGCCGATCGCCGGGGCCAGGCTGGCGCCGATGCGGGTTTCCAGCTCGGCAGCCGGCTGGGCGGGCTGCTCTGCCCCCACGGTTCTGGTTTGCAGAAGCCGGGTCAGTTTTTTCAGTTCCGCCACCTGCTCCATCTGGGCGAGGTGCAGGCGGGTCATGCCGGTGTCTTCCCGATGCTGGATCTCGAAACAGGCTTCGAGCTGCTCGCAGAACTGGTGGACCAGGCGCCCGATCCAGTGCTGGCGCCGTTTTTCGATGATCGAGAAGAGGATGGAGAGACCGATACCGAAGATCGAGGTGATGAAGGCGGTGGAGACGCCGCCCATGAGAAACTTCATCGCCTGCTTCATCTCCTGCGGTCCGGCGGACATGCCGTCCTGGGCCAGGTAGATGCCGGCGACCAACCCGACGAAGGTGCCGAAGATGCCGCCACCGGTCAAAAAACCGGGGATGGCATCGAAGAGCCGGGTGTTGATGTTGACGAAATAGAGAGAGCGTTCATTGAAATAGAGCGACGGATCGGCGCTGGTACGCACCGCCTGCCCGGAATTCGGCGCGGGTACGATGATGTGCTTGACGAACTCGGCCCAGGAGGAGTCGAAATAGCCCATGCCCGGCTGTTCCATATCCTGGCGGAACGCCTGCCAGTTTTTGGCGAACTGGATTTTGCGCCGTTGGATTCGCAGGTCGGGGTCGGTCTCTCTGTCGAGTTCCGAAAAGTCCGCATGCATCTTGACGAGTCGCACGCCGCGGGCGATCTGCTTGCCGATGCGGCGGGTCTGCAACAAGAAGATCCCGAGACTCAACAAAAAACCACCGATGACCATGCAGGCCAGAACCAGGTGGCCTCCCAGGCTGGAGAAGAACGTGGCAATGGCAAGCATCATGGTTGGACCCCTGAGCGTGATCTCAATAATTTTGGAAACATTAATGAACAAAAGTAAGCAATATTGGTTAATTCCAGCTTTCGATACTACAGTATGAGAAAGCATAATGTCAAGAAATTACAAAAAGATCATACATGTATTTTGTATTTTTGAATATTGTAAATTTTATAATTAAATTCGTGTTTTGTGAGCGATAAAATCAATAAAAGGAAAGCATATTCTTCTTTATGTAATAATGCTCGATCTTGAATGAGAGTCGTTCTCAATATATTGATCTGCCAGGAAATTTAAACCAAAAGACCATATCATCCTTGAATTGAACATTCACAGCATGCTATATATAAACCACTTTCAAGAATACGTATTGATCATCAATAAAATTAATCAACTGAAATTATATTGCCATTCTTTTGTTTGTTTGTTTGTTTGTTTGCGTCAAGAGTTAAGGATAATTTTGCTGCGGCGTGTTGACTTTCACGCATAATCAACAAAACAAGGAGATGTTACGATGGCAGTGGAAACCATGATGTTCAAGTTGAGCGGAGCTGCCCAGGCTGCCCAAGTGCCGATGCTCGCGGGTCAGTCGTTCACGGTGGGCAGCACCGTGGCAACCGGCGATGGTCTGGCGAACTGGATCTTTCTGAACCCGGTTTCGGGCCAAGGAGCGAACAGCGGCATGGTGGCCCTGAAACTCGAAGGGGCACGTCAGGCCGGTCAACTCACCTCCCTGGTCGGCAAGACGGTCACCGTGGGCAAGGCTCCGATCGGCACGGCAGCCGCCGGCAAATGGTTGATCCTGCATCCGGGCATCAGCGGCACGGCGGCCAAGGCCGGCATGGCGGGTGTGGCCATGCAGCCGATGGGCTTTGAGATCGAAGGGACCGCCGCCAAGGGCGCGGCTGGCAAGGGCGGCCTGATCTGCAAGGGGGCCGGAGCCGGCAAGGGTGCCGCTGCGGCTACCGCTGGCAAGGGCGCGATGGCCGGCAAGGGGGCTGCGGCCTGCAAGGTGGGCACCACGGCGGCGGCGGGCAACGAGACCCTGGCTGCGGCCACCGCCGGATCGACCCTGGGTGCGGGTGGCATCGCCACCGGGACCACCAACACCATGGCGGGCGGATCCGCGCTCACCGGATCGGCCACCCTCTCCGGCGGCGCCAAGGCTGCGGCCAGCGCGGCGACCTCCGCCGGCGCCAAGGCGGCAGCCACCGGCGGCACCATCTGGACCGGTTCGGGCACCAGCCTGGGTCTGGGTCTTGGCCTTGGCGCTTGGGGACCGATCATGCTGGTCGGTGCGCTGGCTGCCGTGGGTGTCGGCATTTACAGCTACATGAAGCGCTCCCAGGAAGGGGGCGAACTGGAGGATGCGCTGAGCTGATCGTTATTATGTCGATCGGACCTCCTTGTCAAAGTTTCCGTCTGCCGGTCGTCCGCTTGACAAGGCGAACCGGCAGACGGGGGGTATCGACCCTGCTTGGATGATCTTTAAAACCATGAAAACCCGTTTGCTGGCCGCGCTCAGCTATCTGGGCGTTTTATGCCTCGTGCCGTTGCTGATGGAGTCCAGGGATTCGTTTGTCGTGTTTCACGCCAGACAGGGCTTGGTGCTGTGGGTTTGGACCGTGCTCTCCTACTTTGCCATGCATCTGCCCGGGCTCGGACCTTATCTGTTCAGTACCTCGACCGTGCTCGTGCTGTTCTTGAGTATGTTCGGCCTCTTTTCGGTGGTGATGAACCAACGCTGGCGCATCCCGGTGATCGCCTCGATCGCTGGTTTGTCCGCCGAAACGTCGCATCAAAAGGCGTGAAATCGACGTGGGCATGGAGCCAATCGGTACAACAACGGGTGAAAAGAGACCCGTGATGGAGGATCTGGAGGGTTATCATCACAACGCCCTCTATCTGATCGTGGCCATCGTGATGATCTTTCTGACCCTGGTCCTGGCCCTGCAACCGCTCTATTTGAGCCGGGTTCTGGGTCTGACGCGGGAGAACGCCGGATTTGTCAATGCCAACATTCAGGCGATCACCGAGCTGGTCGATCTCCTTTTCGTCGGCTATCTCGGCTACATCTCCGATCGCATCGGGCGCATCCCGCTGATCGTCTACGGATTTCTTTTGGCGGGCATCACCGCGCTTTTGGCTCCCTTCGATCGAGAGATCGGGGCCATGCTGGGGTTCAATGCGCTGGTGATCTTTTATGTGGTGCGGGTGTTGATGTCCTTGGGTGGCACGCTGATCTGGCCCCAGATCGCCACCCTCACCGGGGACTACACCCGGCAGGAGGATCGGCCCCTGCTGCTGGCCAATGTCGGTTTCATGATGGCCTTCGGGGTGACGATCGTCTATGCGGTCTTCATGCAGTTGCCCGAACAAATCGGCATCACCATGACCATGTGGCTGGCCGGACTGTTCGCCCTGGCCGGGGCCTGGCTGGCCAAGAGACTTCTGGTGGAGATGGTCGAACCGAGGATCGTGGACCGGAGTTTCCCGTTTCGCGATGTGTGGGCGCTGGTCAAGCGTGAGCAGGGATTGCGGTTGAGCTTCCTCTCCGCCTTCACCGCCCGCAACGACATGGTGCTGGTCGGACTGTTCCTGATGACCTGGTTCGTCTATTTCGCCGACATGCTGCACAACACCAGCCACGAGCAGGCCGCCTCGCGCGCCGGGATCGTCATCGGCATGCTCGGTCTGGTGGTGTTGATCTCGATTCCGGTCTGGGGGCGGGTCACGGCGCGCATCGGGCGCATCCCGGCCATCGTCATCGGCCTGTTGATCTCCGGGATCGGCTTTGCGGCGATGGGGTTGATCCTCAACCCCTTTTCCTGGTGGATCCTGGTTCCGGTGGCCATCATCGGCATCGGTCAGGCCGGATGCGTGCTGGTACCACAGACTTTGGCCATGGATCTGGCACCCGAGGAGATCCGCGGCTCGGTGCTGGGGGTGTTCAACACGGTTGGCTGTTTCGGGGTGATCTTCTTTCTGCAGGTCGGCGGTATCCTGTTCGACTGGCTGGGGCCGACCGTGCCGTTCATATTCATGGGGATCGTCAATCTGCTCCTGTTCCTCTACGCGCTGGGCGTAAAAAAAGAGGTCCGGAGGGAGAGGACGCTGGATGAAGGTTTGGATTTGTCTTCCATCTAAAAATTGAGGATGGCTTGTAATGCCTAAGATCGTATTCGGATTGATTGCCATGGCGCTTGGCCTGTGGGGCGTTTCCACCTGGTGGTGGTCGATCGTCGAGCTGTTGCGGGGCCTGGTGCCCATGGCGCTGCTGATTCTGGGCATCGTCTCCCTGGGCGCGGGGGTCACCAAGATCAAAAAGGAGCATCCAGCCGCGCCGCTGGATGCCGAACTGTCCGAGTCCACCCCCAAATCCGATGAGTAGAACGCTATGTTTTCCAGCAAAAGCGTTGAATGTGGGCTCCAGTACCGGAAGTACCTCTACATCCTCGGGGCGCTTTCGGTCCTGGGTCTGGTGGGGAGCTACTGGTATCTGAACTATTTCCTCGATGAGATCGGCATCGATTCGGAAAAGGCGTATGCCTTGACCCGAGATGTCGGCCAGAGGGGGGTTCAGGCGATTGCCGAGTTGCCCGGCACCCCGGTGCAGATCGCACCCGTGGCCATGGCGCAAGGCCAGCAGGCGGGATTGGTCTGGCCGCAGCCGCTTTTCGGCAATCCATCGCCAGTGCCCGCGGATCCGGAGTCCTTCTCCACCGTGGTCCGCTCCGTGCTGCCGAGCGTGGTGAACGTCAGCACGCAGAACCGCAGCTCGACCATGCCCAACACCATGCCGATGTCCACGCCCGCCGCGGCCCAGCAGCCCGGTGCCGCGCAACCGGCCAACGTGGCCGCGCCCGGCTCCCCCGATGGTCTCAAATTCGCCAGCCCATACTCCGGGGTGGCCATGGAGAGCATCGGCTCCGGGGTGATCGTCTCCGCGGACGGCTACATCGTCAGCAATTTCCATGTTGTCGAGAACTCCCAGAACGTCTTCGTGACCGTGTTCGGCCCCTACGGCATGCAGCGCTACCCTGCCGACGTGGTGCGACTGGATCCGAGCCGGGATCTGGTGTTGTTGAAGATCAACGTGCCGATTCCGTTGCAACCCGCTCCGCTCGGCAACAGCGATCTTCTGGCGGTCGGTGACCCGGTGATCACCGTGGGCTGCCCCTTCGGACTCGATCAAACCGTCAGCAAGGGGATCATCTCCGGCGCCCGCAAGGCGGTCACCATCGAAGGAACGATCCACAAGGATCTGATCCAGACCGATGCCGCGATCAATCAGGGCAACTCCGGTGGTCCGCTGGTCTCCCGATATGGCTATGTCATCGGCATCAACACCGCGATCTACTCGCCGACCCAGGCCTTCTCGGGCGTCGGGTTCGCGGTGCCGGTCAACAGTGTCAAGGAGTTCCTCGCCGAGGTGATTTCCATCCCGGAGGTGACCCCGGCCATGACCCAGCCGGGTTGGTTGGGCCAGGGCCGCCCGGTGGCCGCCACCCGCACCGGCCCGCCGCCGATCCCGGTCAATGCCGTAGCCCCGCACGGGGATCGCGGTCCGTGCGAAAACTGCCATGTTCTTTTGAAAAGCGGCCAGCCGGTCAATCAGGCGGTTGGCAACGGCACCGTTCCCGGTGGCGCCAACGGCATCAACGTCTCGCTCAACCCCCAACAGCCCGGAGCCGGCGTCAACAGCGCCCAGGGTGGCGCGGGTGCGGTCAATTCGGTCGGCAACGCCACGCCGGGTTCTGCCAACCAGCCTGGAACCAGCAATGCGGTCGCCGAGGCCAATCCGTCCGGCACGGGCGCGAATCCGGCAGCCACCTCGATCAGCGTCCTGTCCACCATTCTCGGCGCTGAATTCCGGGCGCTGGACGACGGGCTGGTCAAGCGGTTCCAGCCGCCCTATTCAACCGGCGTCTTCCTGCAATCCATGCAGCCCGGCTCCCTGGCCGAGAGCGGCGGGTTGCAGACCGGGGACATCCTCTTCAAGGTCAATGGCCGTTGGGTACGCAATCCGGACGAGTTGCAGCAACGGCTCCAGGAGATCCCCGTAGGCGACAAGGCGCGCTTCTCCCTGGTGCGCAAGCGGCAGCGCATGGAGATGACCCTGACCATGACCCCGCAGCCGGTCACCATGTCACCGCCGGTCGTCATGATGGATCCCACCCAGCAGATGCCGGTTGACCCTGCCGCCGCGGCCAACGACCAGACCACTGCCAAGGCCAAAACCAAACAACCCAAGCAGCCCAAGCCGCCAACCGAGTTCGAGTGGTTCGGCATGGAGCTGAATCCGATCCAAAAGGCCGATATCACCAAGAATCCGGCGCTCAAGAACAAAAGAGGCGCTTTGGTGAAGGAGGTTGATCCCGGTCTGCAGGCGGAGATGGCCGGCATCCGCGCCAACGACATCGTGGTGGCGATCAATGGCATGCCAGTTGGCAGCAACGCCGAGCTGGACAAGGCGATCAAGACCAGCGCCACGGCGAAGACCATTCTTCTGGATGTGGAGCGAGACGGAAAACGTATGTTTGTCACATTGCAATAGCAGCAATATTCCTTATTTTCGCCACTGAATAACGGCTGACAGGAGAAACAGCGAAATGGAAAAGAACAAAGACGGACTTGGAGAAGAAAAAAAAGGGGCCAAGTCACCATCCAATGGGGAGAAATCCGTGGCTGTAAATCCGATTGACGCCGAGGATGCTGCCGCAAGCCAGATGGATGCCGTGCTGCAACGTCAGATCAACGACAAGTTGAAGGGCAAGCAGAACAGCAAATCCCTCACCTCCGCCAAGACGCTCTCCGCAGTGGATACGAAAACGGTTGCCGAGAAGCCGAATCTGGTGTTGCGGCTTGGGGATGCCCCCGAGACCACGCCGGTCGAGACCGTGGATGCCGCACCCCAGCCGGAGGCCGCCACAGAGCCCGAGGCCATGGTGGAAACGACACCGTCTGCGGTGGACGCAGCCCCCTCCCCGACTGAAGAGTCTGCTGCCATTGTCGCCGAGGCACCTGCCATCGAGCCGGCACCCGAAACCGTTGAACCACCTGAGACACTCGCCACCGAGGCCGCCCCTGCCGCCATAGAGGAACCCGCGCAGCCCGAGTCAACGCCAGAAGTAACGCCAGAAGTAACGCCAGAAGCAGCGGCAGCGATGGAGGATGCCACCCCGGCACCGGAGGAGAAACCGGCCAATCCGATTGCCGAGCGGATCGCCGAGATGTCCGGCCTGGCGGAGCACTTCACCGACTTGGCGCGCACCCCGTCCCCAGCCACGGCAGAGGCTGAAGATGCCCCGGTCGAGGAGAGCCCGAAGATCGATGTTGGCATGACCCGCAAGGATCCCTATGTGGCCGCTGCGGAGAAAGAGCGGGTGTTGAAGATGATTCGCGATGCCGCCTCCAAACGGATGGAGGAGGGATTTGATCTGCGCGCCTCGTTGAAGGCCAGAATGTCCCCGCAGACCGAGGCCCCGGAAGGAACCGAAGCCCCGGCGGCAACCGAAGCGGCAACCGAAGCGGCAACCGAAGCGGCGATCGAGGCGCCGACCGAGGCCCCGATTGCGACCGAAGGCGCTGAGATCACGTCGCAGACCGGCTTCACCATTCAGGAGGATGTGATCACCACCTCGGCTCCCGAATCCGTCGCCACTGTGGATAAGGCGGTTGCCCAGAGCGCCCCGTCCGGCATGCCGGAGGAGAAGCCGGCGGCCCCCGTCGTGCAACCCGGCGTTCTGCTCCCCCCCTCGATGAAGGCCCCGAGCGGAATGCGGCAGAAGATGGATCCCCTCCCCTCGCCGAGCCAGGCCCGTTTGACCGAGGCCTTCCTGCGGCAATTGAAGGGGCACGAGCCCATGCCGGAGGAGCTGGATATCAAGATTTCCCGCTCCAAGCCCGCCGAAGCCGCACCGCAGCCCGAGACGGAAGCCTCTGCCAAACCGAAGAGAGCCCCCGGTCGTCGCGTCGGCGAGGATGGCTCCGTCGAGGTGCCGGTCGAGTCGCTGGGGTTGGGCATCTTCAATGCCCTGGGTGACATGGTGGGTGCGGTGGTCGAGGGGAGTATCGCGGCTGCCCACAAGGTGCAGACCACCGTGACCGGCGAAGAGCCGCAACCGGAAGCGCCGGGTCCGAAGCTCTCGGGCACCGATCGGGCCGCGCAACGCATCGCCAGGGGTGTCAAGGGCGCGGGTGGCGGCGTGGCCGAGATCGTGGTCGGCGCTGGGAACATCGTGGTTGGTGCCGTCGGCATCGTCACCATGCCGGTGCTGGGCGCCATTGGTTCGGTATTTCAGGCATTCAAACCGGGCAGGAAATGACCGGATTGCCAACCGTCACGTTTCTTAAGCGATAGGAATGACGATTCCATTCACATCCACGCCGAAGGGATAGATATACCATGCAACCATCCGATCGCAGTCCACTTTTGCTCGGGATCGACCTGGGGACCTCCAGGACCATGATCATGTCCAACCGTGGGGACAAGGCCACGGTGCGCTCCGTTGTCGGCTATCCCAAGGACATCATTGGCGTCAAGCTGATGCACCAATCGCACATGATCGGTGAGGAGGCCGTCAAGCGGCAATCCTATTTGAACATTCACTATCCCCTGGAGGACGGTGTGCTCAAGGATGCCAACGACCAAGCCACCGAGGCGGCCAAATTGTTGATCAAGCACGCCATCAGCCTCATGAATCCGCAGCCGGGCGAGAAGATCTACGGAGTGTTGGGCGTACCGGCGCGCGCTTCTCTCTTCAACAAGAACCAGTTGTTGAAGATCACCCACGAGTTGCTGGACCTCTCCATGGTGGTCTCCGAGCCGTTCATGGCCGCCTATGCCATCGACCAGTTGAACAACGCGATCATCATCGACATCGGCGGCGGCACTACCGACATCTGCGCCATGATGGGGACCATCCCAGGGGTCAACGAACAGGTGACGGTGCTCAAGGCCGGCAATTATATCGACCTGGTGCTGGAGAATCTGATTCGCGAGAACCACCCACATGTGCAGATGACCAACAATCTGGCGCGCAAGATCAAGGAGCAGTATGCCTTCGTCGGCACGCCCCGGGAGGAGGTGGTCGTCAGCATGCGCCTGGCCGGAAAACCGGTGTCGATCAATCTGACTCGGGAGATACGCACCGCCTGCGAGTCGATCGTCAGCGAGATCGTCGAGCATCTCCAGGCCTTGATCAGCGTCTTTGATCCCGAAGATCAGGAAGAGGCACTGCAGAACATCTATCTGACCGGCGGCGGCTCGAAGATTCGCGGCCTGGAGGAGATGATCATGGCGATGATGCAGGATTACGGCACGGTGCAGGTGCAACAGGTGCCGGATCCGGATTACTGTGGGGTGATCGGCGCCTTGAAGCTCGCCATGGAGTTGCCGCCGCAATACTGGGATCAGGTCGGACATGTGGCTTCTGCCTGATCTTTGTCAAACAACGTGCCAAACCACCTTCCAACAGAAGGAGAGCAAGAAATGTCTTCGACCTTGACCATGTCACGCAGCCTGACCACCCGGATGCTGGCTGCCATGAGCTATTTGGGTATCCTCTCCCTGGTGCCGCTGGTGGTGAATCGGGACGATCCCTATGTGCGCTTTCACGCCCGGCAGGGGATCGTGTTGTGGATGTGGGAGGTCCTGGCCATCTACAGCCTGGTCTTCCCCGGGCTTGGACGGCTCTTTTTCGGCATCTCCAGCCTGCTCTGTTTCGTTTTTTCCGTCATCGGCCTGATCTCGGTCTTTTCGGGACGCGCCTGGAAACTGCCGTTGATCGGCAATTGGGCAGAAAACATCTGAAACCGGCATGAAGGTGGGTCAGCAGCGCACTCCCGTCAAAAGAGACAAGGAAGGCCGGTCACGTGCCTTCCTCGCTCTTCTTTTGGCGATTCTTTTGTTGATCTTCGCCTCGCAGAACATGCACGCGGTGCAGATCCGACTGGTCGCGGGACCGCCCTTGGAGTTGCCCCTGATCCTGATCATCTCCGGGGCCTTCATTGCCGGTTTTCTGGTCTCGACAGTCAACCATCTGGCCCGCAAAGTGATGCGCATCCGACGCAGGAATGAGGAACCATGAGTTACCCGCAATGCCTGATCTGTCACCGCACCGTGGGGTGGACGGGTCTGGTGGTCAACATCGGCTTGTCTTTGCTGAAGCTGTTTGTCGGGTTCATCTCCGGCTCGCAGGCCTTGATGGTCGATGCGCTCTATTCGGCCAAGGATGTCCTGACCTCGATCATCATCCTGCTGGGTCTCAACTACTCCAAGAAACCGCTCGACGAGGAGCATCAGTTCGGGCACGGCAAGGCGGAGTTCCTCTTCTCGCTGGTGGTCGGCCTTTCGATGATCACCATCACCGGGATGTTCATTTATTTCGAAGCCGACAAGGTATTCTCCGGGGCGGGTATGACCCACAAGGCCCCGCACATGATCGCACTATGGACCGCGTTGTTCGTGGTCGGTGCCAACCTTTACATGTGGTATTACACCCGCTGCGTGGCCCATCAGGTCAACAGCCCGATCATCGCCATCCTGTCGGATCATCAGAAATCGGATGCCATCTCCTCCTTTGCCGTGGCCTTGGGCATCATTGGCTCGCACTATCTGAACATGCCGTGGCTGGATACCCTGGTGGCGGTCGGGGAGTGTCTGGATCTGTTCCATCTGGGGATCAAGATCACCTCGGAGGCGTTGCAGGGGTTGATGGATGTCTCAGCCCCCCAGGAGACCATCCAGAAAGTGAATGAGTTGACCCGCGGTGTCGCAGGGGTGCGGAGCGTGGAGAGCGTGTTGACACGGCGGGTTGGACAGGAGATCTGGGTGACCCTGGTGATTGGCATCGATCCGGAGTTGACCGTGGAGCGCGGCAAGGAGATCAGCCTGTGGGTCGAGGAGCGTCTGGTCAGCGCCATCCCTCATCTGGGAGAGGTGAGCGTCCAGTTCAAATCCGCGAGCGGCAGTGTGCCGGAGATGCAGCAGATGGCAGACGAATTCGCCGCGCTGCGCGAAAAATTTGCCCGCAAGGCCGAGACGGAAGCCCCTGACCTCGGAGTGGGCTGACCCATGGAGAGTTTTCGCATGATCATGATGCTCTCTTTGTTCGTGGCGATCTTCTTTCTGGTGCAGAGCGACCGGGTGGAGAGGGGCGTGGCGATGGTCGGCGGAGCGGTCCTGTTTCTGCTGCTCGGCTGGCTGTTCGATTTTTATATTTTTCAGGAAGCCTTTGAGGCGATCTATTTTGACAGTCTGGCTCTGCTTTTTGGCATGTCGCTGATCTCCAACGTCCTCTATCGCTCAGGGTTCTTCCACGCCCTGGCCTTCAAGGCGGTGCGCTACTCCCAGGGGAATCGCCAGTTGATCCTGACGCTTTTGATCCTGGCCACCTATGCGGCCTCGCTCTGTTTCAACAATTTATCCGTCATGGTGATCGTGCTGCCACTGACCCTGGTGTTGTGCCGGTCGCTGGCCATGCCGGCAGCACCTTTGGTGGCCGCGGAGCTGATCGCCTCCAATCTGGGTGGAGCCTCCACCCTGATCGGGGATTTCCCCAACATGATCATTGGTTCGGTGGCCCGGCTCCATTTCGATGATTTCATCGCCGGCATGATGGTGCCGTGTCTGATTCTTTTGGCCGTTTTGCTGCTCCATTTCCAGAAAACCGTCAGCGAGGTCGGATCTTCCCGGACGCTTGATCTGGAGGCCATTCACCAGGCCCTGGCGCAACTCTCCCCGCGACACGGGGCGGATGGCACCATTCAGGTGGACACCTATCTCTATAAGGTGGGCGGCTGGGGATTCGTGCTCTCTCTGATCGGATTCTTTCTCGCCAAGCCTTTGGGAGTTCAGCCGGCGATGATCTCGCTGGTGGCGGGTGTGGCGATGCTGGTGTTGGGCCGGATCCCCAGGGAGGGGCTTTTTGCCGCGATGAGCGGCGGGGATCTGCTGTTCTTTCTGGGACTGTTCGTCATGGTGGGCGGGCTGCAGGCCGCCGGGGTGCTGGAACTGTTCCGGGCAGTGATCGAGAGTCTGGGTGGCCAGCAGAGCACCACCACCCTGGTGGTGGTGATGTGGCTGGCCGGCATGGTGACGCCACTGTTCAATGCCGGTCCCACCACCGCACTGTTGATCCCGGTGGTGAAGGGAATGAGCGGCGAGTTGCCGGGGGATGCCATCTGGTGGGCGCTCTCTTTGGGGGTTTTGGCCGGTTCGTCGGCCAGTCTGTCTGGCGCCACCGCCGGACCGGTCGTGGCCAGCACCATGGCCCGCATGAACCGGGAGTGGTCACGCGACGGGCGTCAGACAGGTGAGGTTCTGGATTTCCACGGCTATCTCCACTGGGGAATTCCGGTCGCTTTGCTGTTTTTGTTGATCTCCACCGTCTACATCACGGTGATTGCAGCCTGATGGTTTGGCTGTAGCGGTGTTGTTTGGAATCAAGCAATCGTTTGGGACACCACGATGAGAGCGTACAAGCATCTTCCCCATATTCTGCCGTTCTGCCGTCAAGCCTGGCGCATTCCCGCCATGGTGCTGATCGTGCTGTTCATCGGCACCTTTGCCTGGGGGATTCATCTGGTGCGGGATCATGCCGATCAGTTGGGCCTGGGCATGCTGGCCATGACCCAATCGGCGACCTCCGGCGTGAATGGCCAAGGGGTGGCCCTGACCCAACCCCTCTCCCAGGCCATCAATCCCATCCGCGTGGCCATGGTGAACATCGCCGGCATCAGCAAGCCGGCCAACGGCCAGGAAGGGAACTATGTCAGCACCGGATCCGGGGTGCTCATCAACCCGAAGGGGTATGTGGTCACCGCGCAGCATCTGTTGAGTGATCTGGCTGAGATCCAGGTGCGGGTGCAGACCCCGTATGGGCCGCGCCAGTACCCGGCCAAGACGGTCAAGGTGCTGCCCCAGCACGATCTGGCGCTGATCAAGATCGTCTCCCAGGACATTTTCCCCTATCTGGCTCTCGAACAGACCCCGGTGTTGCAGGTGGGCGATCCGGTACAAGCATGGGGCGATCCCCTGGGCACCGAGCCGATCCAGCGGGTCGGCACCCTTGCCCGGATGGATTTGACCGAACCGGTGACCATCAAAGGCACCCCGCTGACCCACCTCATGCTGACCGACGCGGTTTACAACTGGGCGCAGAACGGCGGTCCCCTGGTGAACGGCAGCGGCCATCTGGTGGGGATCAATCTGGCGGTGGAGGATAACGCGGGCCGAATTTTCGGCTATGCGATCCCGACCACCGTGCTGGTGACCCACTTCCAGGAGGTGGTCACCTTTGTCCACAAGAGTACGCCGGCAGCCGTTGCCACCCCGTCCGCCGAGCCGTTCTTTTCCACCCCGCCGCAGCCGGCGACCTCCCAGCAGCCGACACGGACCCCGCGCACTGCGGATATCTGGTGGCAGAAGGTGCAGGGGTTGTTGGGGATCAATCTTGGCAAGCATGTGGCGCTCGCGCCGGGGGATTCGGTCGGTGCGGTGCGTGATCCGGTGCACGAGACCAAACTGTTGATCCTGGGCTACACCCCTGGAAATTTCCTCGGCTTGTTGCTTCTCGGCTTCGTCTCCGGCATCAGCGGCGGCATGATGACCATGGGTGGGGGCATCATCAAGGTGACCGGGTTGATGTGGTTTTTCGGCTACGGTTTGCTGCTGGTGCGTCCGGTGGCCTACATCACCAACATCTTCATGTACGGCGCGGCCATGTTGCGCTACCAACGCCAGGGGCTGTTGAAATTTCATCAGTGTCGCCCGCTGATCCCCTGGGCCATGGCCGGCATGGTGCTGGGCTATTTCATCGGCAACGTGATGAGCAAAACCGCCATCCAGTGGCTGTTGGGGGTGTTCGCGCTGCTGCTCGGCATAAAGATGCTGGTCGAGATCACCGAGTACCGCGTGAGCGGCTACCGCAAGCAAGGTGACCCTTTGGAGGAGGATCTCCCCCGGGAGAAGCAGGAGTCCGCCTGGCTTTCCTGGTTGCAGAAATATTTCGGCAGCCGGGTGGATGACGACCTGCCGCCGCCCGAGTTGCAGAGCGCCCGGGCCAGACACGGCATGCTTGGACTGCCGATGGGGATTATCAGCGGCATTCTGGGGATCACCGGCGGGGTGATCGAGGTGCCGTTGCAGCGCTACATTGCGCGCATGCCGCTGCGCACCGCGATTGCCAACAGTGCCACGCTGGTCTTTTTCGCCTCGATCGTCGGCTCCATCGTGGCCTTGTGGCATGGGGTGACCACCGGTTCGTTCGAAGTGCAAACCCCGGTGGTGATGGCCTTGATCCTGACGCCAGGGGCCTTTGTCGGTGGCATGGTCGGGGCTTGGCTGACCTCGGTGATCCCCTTGAACGTGCTGCGCTGGATCTATGCAGTGCTCATGTTCATCATCGCGATAAGGATGTTCTGGTCATGAAATTCAAACTGGATGCGACCTTGCTGGTTTCGGTCGGTTTCATCCTGATCGTCGGGCTGATCCTTTTCGCCTTGTTGGCCGATCCAAAGGGCAAGGGAGGTGAGGCGCCGGTCAATGGCGTCGTGAATTCGCAACCCGTTGTGCCCCCCGCAACCCCGGTTGCACGCTTGGCACCCGCGTCACCAGCGATACCGCAGCCACCCCAGATCGCCGCGCCCGCACCGCTTGTGGCCCAGGCGCCCGCCCTGCCGGGCAAGGGTGCCGTGGATCAAGGTCTGAAACCCTATTTCAACCCCAAGGCCAAACTCTCCGAGGGGCATTGGAAGGGGCTGGAGGCGCTGCCCTTGTCGATGGAGCTGAAGAAAAAGCTCAAACTGCCCATGGAACTGGAAGGGCTTCTGATCGACGAGGTGACCCTGAATGCCGCCGAAGCCGGTCTTCTGGCTGGCGATGTGCTGGTGGCCGTGAACGGCAAACCGGTGCGCAGCCTGGAGGAGTTGGTGGTCGAGACCCGGCGGGTACAGATGGCCAAATCGGCCTCCATGCTGGTCTATCGCAAGGGGAAGATGCAGCAGTTCATGCTGGTGGCCAAGAACAATCTGGGCTATGCCCAGGTGGAGACCGCGCCGATGATCCTGCCCGGCGAGATCATGCCCCACCCCTATCGGGGGCCGTGCACCCAGTGTCACGCCATCGGCACGACCGGACACATCGTCCCGGATCCGGATGGCATCATCATGCCGCCTCCGCCCATCCGGGCCAACGCGGTCTCCCCCCACAAGGATCGGGGGCCATGTCAGGCTTGTCACATCATCATCCGTTGAAATTATAAGGGATTCGACCTTCATGAGTACATCACGTTCGCCTGTCAATATGCTGGATGAGATCAAACTGCTCTCCTTTGCCAGTCTGGGGGTCGTGCAGCGCATGGCCGTCAACGCCATTGATTCCTTCAATCGTGTCTTCACCGTGGATGACGCGATGCGGGCCCGTTTCTATCGGGAACGCGGGGTCGAGCACACCAAGATGGGGCGCTACTGGCAGGCGTTGCCGCTGTTGGAGCAGGTGATCCGCCATGTGCCCAAGGATGAGGATGCGCTGTTCCATCTGGGCTATTGCTACTTGAAGACCGATCAGACCCGCGAGGGGATCGTGACGCTGGAGCAGGCGCGCGCATTGGACCCGGCCAGCGCGCGGGTCAATTCGATCCTCGGGATGGCCTACATCCAGGCCAAGGAGTACAAGAAGGCGGTCGAGGTGTTGCAGGCCGGGATCGCCAGATCGCCGCACAATTTCAACATGCATTATCGTCTCGGACTGGCGCTGGACCATCTCGGCGAATACGACGGTGCCATCGAGGCGTTCCAGAACGCCCTGACCATCCGTCCGAACGAGATGAAGGTGTACCAGTCGATCGGTTTCGTGCTCGATCAGCAGGGGCGGCACGACGAGGCCGTGGTCTTCTTTAAGAAGACCTCGGAGATCAAGGAAGGGATTGGCGACGGTTGAGCAACGGTTGGATGTGACCTGTCATGGCGGACAAACGCGACCCGATGGACGAAATGGATGAGCCCGGTCTGGAGATGACCAGCAGCGAACGCATGCAGCGCATGCGCAAGCTGATGCGTCAGCTCTACCAGGAGGAGGAGGTCACGCCGGTCGTCGAGGTGCCGCCGATCAAGTCCAAAACCTTGGTAGTAGGATTCAGTATCGCGGCTATTCTCTTTCTTGTGGTGACCACCTTTTACAATTTCAACCGCTTCATCGCCGCCGAGGAGCAGGTGTTGTCCGCGCGCGGGCACATTCACGATGCTCTTCAGCGACGCTCCAACCTGTTCGGCAATCTGGTCAATCTGACCTTGAACCACGCCATGCTGGAGCAGGAGGTGTTCCGCTATGTCTCCGACGGTCGTCTGGGGATGATGGGCAAGACGATGCCCGGTGGCGGCGGGACGGCCAATGGCGGCAAGGGCAATGGCGAGGCGCCTGGCGGTCAGCCGCCCAGCCCCCCCTCTGGAGCGGGTGCGCCTGCGGGAAGCGCGCCACTCCCCTCCGGGAACACGGCAGCCGAGGCGATCGCCCGGCTGTTCGGGCTGGTGGAGCAGTATCCGGACATCAAGACCTCGACCACCTATCAGCAGTTGATGGACAAGTTGGTGGACATCGAGAATCTCATCAGCCAGCGCCGCGACGAGTACAACACCGATGTCAAGCTCTACAACACCCTGATCACCACCTTCCCCTGGTCGATCATGGCGCGGATTCTCGGCTTCCAGCGCTATCCCTATTTCAGCGCCAGCCCGGGTCCGGACAACATGGATATGGATCTGGATTCCCGCAAGTTCATGCGCCTGATCCCGGAGGGGGAGTTGAACACTTCGCACGGCAAGGAGCATCCCAGGCACGAGGCCTCACCCGCCGATGCCGGCAAGGGGGCTGCCAAGAGCGATCCGAATGCCGCGGCCATCGGCGCGCCTCCAGTCGATGCGGGCAAGCCGGCGGGCAAGCTCGAAGGAACGCAATAGGGTGACACAATGGATCCAATCGAAATTTTTCATTTTGATGCAAGGCTGACGCGCCCATGAAGTATCCGCACTGTATCCAATGCCGTGATTACGTGACCTGGTATTCGATCTGGTTCAACGTGTTCATGGTCACCTACAAGATCATCATGTCGCTGGTGACCAACTGCGCAGCGTTGATGGCGGACGCCTTCCACTCCATGGCCGACCTTCTGGCGAGCATCTTCACGCTGTTCAGCCTGCGCCTCTCCGACCGTCCGGCGGACGAGAAATTCGCCTACGGCTATGGCAAGATCCAGCACATCTCGTCGGGGATCGTCGGCTTGATCCTGGTGGTCGGTTCGATCTTCATCCTGGTCGATGCCTTGTTGAGCATCATCAACAACACCTTCGCCACCCCGGATCGCATGTCCCTGGTCGCGGCGGTGGTCTCGACCATCGGCAACGAGCTGATGTTCCTTTATCAACGCTGCGTCGCGATCGAGAACAACAGCCCGGCGATCATGGCCAATGCCTGGGATAACCGTTCCGATGCCTTCTCCTCGGTCGGCATGGTGGTGGGACTGTTCTTCGCCACGGTGCTCGACTTTCCGGTGGCCGATCCCCTGGCTGCGATCATCCTGTCGATTCTGGTGATCAAGATCGGCATCGAGTTGATCATCGAGGCAGTGGATAACCTGATGGACGCTTCGCCGGATGTCGAAGAGCTGGACGGGATCTACAAGATCATCCGCGCCTTTCCGCGCATTCAGGGGATCAACTATCTGCGGGCGCGCAGTCTGGGCGAATCGCTCTACATCGAGGCCGATCTACGGGTGGACAAGAATCTGAAGGTGTTCGAGGGGGATCTGATCCTTGCCGCCCTGACTGAAAAATTGAGCCTCAACGTGGAGAATGTCGGCAGCATGCAGTTCTATCTGACCCCGGATGTCCGGGATGAGGACGAATAAAGGTGACCCGATGAAACGTTCCTTGGGGTTGGCGGAGTGGATCCTGCTTGCAGGGGTGCTGGTGGTGCTGGGCATCGTGGTGGCGGCTTTGCTGCCCGAGCGGCTCTGGACGCGCCAGGCCACGCCGCTTCCCACCGGTCCGGCGAGCAACGCCCAGTGGCATCCGGGTGACCAGCAGGGGTTGCGCATGATCCCGGTGGCAGCCCCCCGCGCCCCGGCGGATGGCGGAACCGGCGCCGCCGGGCTGATCCAGTTGCAACAGGCGCCGACCGTGACCTTTTCAGGCAAGGTGCAGCAGATCTCCGAGCAGCCGCAGAGCGATGGACAGTTGCACCTCTGGCTGACCGCGGCCAATGGCGTGGAGTCACGCATCTCCGTGGGACCGGGGTGGTTCTTGAAATACCTCGGCTGTCCGCTGGCCCACGATGTGGCCGTGGACGGGGTGGGTTTCTCTTACGAGAAAGGCGGGGCGCGGCCCTTGATCTACGCCAAGCGGATCCGCATCAACGGCAGGCTCTGCCAGTTGCGCAATGACGAGGGGTTTGCCCTCTGGTCCAACAAGCTGCGATGACGTGATGCGATGAGCGGTTTGCCCTTTCACTCCTCCGGCTTCAAGACGGCTCTCGCGGTGTTCGGCCTGATCGTCGTGGCCGGGCTGATTGCCTGGGGTCTGGACGGTTGGGGCAGGCGCGCCACCCCGCTGTTGGCCGACGAGGCCACCGGGCAGGTGCAGGGCGAGGTGTTCGGCTCGATCCCCAAGCCGACGCAGCCCTCCTTGAAGGAGCCGGTGTTGCAGTTGGTGAATCCCCCTTCCGGATCGTTGCAGCGGATGCTGGTCAAGCGCATCCCGACCATCGACCCCGGGGCGCGCATGCCGCACCCGAGCTGGGGACCCTGCACCAACTGCCATTTGATCCGTGGCGGGGCGCCGCCCGGCAGTCAACCTGCCACGCCGGTGGCCAAGGTGTGGGAGCAGGTTTCGGCCTATTACAAGGTGGGACCACCGATCATGCCGAACTCGACTCGTCCGCATCCGCCTTCGGGTCGCTGCATCAAGTGTCACGATATCCTGGTGTACGTACAAACCAAGTAATGGTGAAGGAGTGATCGTCATGGCTCAGAAAGATGGTTCCGACGATGTCGGAGTGCAAAATCGCATCGCCCTTCTGGAAGATCTGTTGAAAAAGGTGGTGGAGGTGCATCTTTCCACGGCAGTGCATGTCAAGAGCCTGGACGAGAAGCTCAACCGCATCGAGATCTCGGCTGAGACCATCACCGGTTTCATGCGCCGCATGGAGGGTACGCCGGATCTCGGCAGTGGAATGCCGACCGATGGCCGGATCAGCGCCGAGGTGCAACAAGGGCTTTCCGATGTGCGCCGCGATGTGGCCGAGCTGAAGACAGCCCTGCACCAGTTGGTGGAAAAATCGGACGGTGTGCCGCTGGGCGCGGCATCGCCGATGGTGGAGAAGCTCGATGCCCTCTCCCAGGTTCCGGAACTGTTCGACAAGTTCCAGAGCCAGCAGAGCACCATTTTGCAAACGTTGGAAAAACGGATCGACCCGCGCCTGATGATCTACCTGAAACCCTTGATCGAGATGCTGGAAGAGGAAGGGCGTCAGGCCGAGGAGATGAAGAACAACGCCTTGAAGGAGTTGAACGAGCTTCTCACCGGCCAGAAGACCGGCACGGATCGGGAGATCGCCGACATGTTGCAGAACGTGAGCGCGGAGATGGAGAAGTGTCAGGCCGCCTTCGAGCGCACCCAGCAGGCGTTGCAGATCGTGGTGACTCCGTTTCAGAACGTGGGGCGGCTGTTCCGCAACAACCTGGAGATCATCGTCCAGGCGCACGATCTCATGGCGCAACTGCATGGGGATTTTCCCGATTTCCTGGAGGAGATGCGCCGCAAACATCAGGCGCATACCCAGCAGATGGACCGTTTGCGCCAGGCGGAGTTGCTGCAGCACATGGCCTATCAGGAGCAGTTGAAGGCACTTGGCGTGGGTGTGGCGACGGAGTGAGGCTCAGAGGATCGGTTGGGGACTGGTTGGTCAGGGGACGTTCTTCACCATCGAACCGGGAGACTCTAAGATGCTGCAATTGATCCCTTACGGCGTGGCGGCGCTGGTCGGCGGGCTGCTCGGCAAGAAGTACGTGCCGGAGTTCTTGAGCGAACATCTGGACGATCCCCCGTCCGGCAACCTGCCGCAACGGGCGCCGATCACCCTGATCGATCTGGTCGGCGAACGGCTCATCCAGGAGGAGTCGATCATTCTGGCCACCGAAGAGGTGCCGCTGGACAACCGTCACGGCAACAAGGTGCTGACCAGCGAACACGAATTCGTGCGCACCGCAGAGATCAGCTTTGCCGTGGATCGCAGTCAGGAGCGGGTCAACCAGGTCAAATCCTCGGTTATGCGTCTGGTGGACGGCTTGGTCGAAAAGGAGCTGAAGAAAACCCTGCACATCGAATTCGGTACGCAGGTCACCCGCCGGGTCAAGATCCACTTCTCCACCGAACCGGGCCAGATGGTGCGCTACCGGCTGATCTGGAAGCAGACCTCGCGCCGAGGCATCTACTACGTCAACATCGGCGCCGAGCGGCACATCGTGCCGTATGTGGTGACCTTCGGTCTCTCGCATGCCGTTGAAAGCCTGGGAGAAGGCTCCCATGATCCAACATGATGCCATTATTTCAAACGCGGAACCCCATGATCGCGAAAAGCAACATTCCCCTTTTTGTGATATCAAAAATTACAGAATTAACAATATTTCACGTTCATTAATTGATTACTGCATTGACGCAATGGTCATTGCCGATCTTGATGGCAAAATTGTTGAATTCAATCATTCAGCAGAAACGCTATTCGGTTTCTCTAAAGAATATTGCATTGGCAGGAATATCAGCGATTTTCTGATTCCATCGGAATTTGGTTCAGCGCATAAACGTGGCCTGGAGCTCTTAAAAAATCAGAAAAATCTGGTTCCGAAATTCCTCAAAAGATTTAATTCTCATGTTGTATGCTTCAATGGTTCTCTTATTAATATTGAAATATCCCTTTTTCTTGTCGAAATTGATCAAGAATTATATGGTGTTGCCAGTATTCGAGACATGACAGTATTTCAGCAATTAGCCAATGCGCTCAATGATACCCTTATGATTGCTGAACAAAATGCCGCCAAAAAAAATATTGAACTTGAGAGGGTAAAACGATCAGAAAGAAACGCCACAATTGCATTGCAAACTCAGCAAACGGTGAATCATATTCTTCATCTCTCCCTGGAGGATCGCTCTTTACAAGAGAAGTTGCAAATGGCATTGGATTTCATCAGCAGGTTGCCGTGGCTGGTCAATGGAGAGAACTGGTTAGGAGTTTATTTAAGAAATAATAATGATTTCGAACTGATTGCAGATTGCCCGGGAGGTGGTTTCCCAAAACTTTATCATTGTCAATATGCATCCAATGAATGTTCTTTCTGCATGCACTCATTGCATACCAATCCTTTATTAAGTGTGTTTGTCTCTCCGGGGCATCATTTTTCCGAAGAGCAATCGAAAAACAAGATTGACTATTGTATCCCATTGATTTCACAAACTAAGAATATAGGAATTTTTCGTATGGTGGTTGACAGAACCATCGTAGAGGGAATGTTCAACAATTTGATGCTGGATTCGATAGGAAAGGTATTGGTCAATCTGATTATACGCTCACGAGTTGATCAGGCATTGAAGGCATCCCAAGAAGAAGCGGAAATAGCCAATAAAGCAAAAAGTGAATTTCTGGCCAACATGAGCCACGAGATCCGCAGTCCTCTCAATGCCATCATCGGCATGACCGATCTGGTGTTGAACACCAAGCTGGCACGCGAAGAGATGCTCGGCAACCTGGAGATCGTGCGCAACTCATCGTTGTCGCTGTTGGATCTGATCAACGGGATTCTCGATCTCTCCAAGATCGAGGCCGGCCATTTCCAACTGGAACGTATCCCGTTCGATCTGCTCGGTCAACTCGAAGGGGCCTGCGAAATGCTGGCCATCAAGGCCCATCAGAAGGGGTTAAGGCTCTACAACCGCATCCCGCCGGATCTTCCGCTCGCCATGGAGGGGGATCCTCTGCGCTTGAAGCAAATCATCGTCAATCTGATCAACAATGCAATCAAATTCACCAGCGCCGGCGAGATCGTGCTGACCGTGGAGCATGTGATGCGCCCAAAAGAGGCGTCACACCCAAAGATCTGGCTCCGTTTCTCGGTGAGCGATACCGGCATCGGCATCCCCAAAGAGCAACAACAACAGATCTTTCAGGGGTTCGTTCAGGCGGATGGATCAATTGCCCGCAAATACGGCGGCACGGGCCTTGGATTGACGATCTCGCGCCATCTGGTCGAAATGATGGGTGGCAAGCTCCAGGTGGAGAGTCGCGAGGGAAAAGGGAGCCGCTTTTTCTTCACCATTCCCTTCCTCCTCGCCCGCCAGCCCGAACCCCTGGAGCCCTGGATGAAACCAAGGCAGCGCGATCAGGGGAGTCTTCCCAAACACACGCAACTCCAGGGCAGGCGGATCCTGCTGGTCGATGGACATGCGACCAGCGCCGATATCCTGGAGAACCTGCTGCTTTACCACGGAGCGCAGGTAACCCGGGCCGGCAGTCGCGCCGCTTGGATCGCAGAAATGGAGCAGAATGTAGACGCACCCTTCGACCTGCTGTTGGTCGATGAGGCAATCGTACAGGGATGCTCATGCCTGGATCGACAGCCCTATCTGCATTACCAGTCGCGTATCCTTGTCATGATCTCGACCCATCTGACCTCTCGGAATTTTGTCCTCGAAGGGGTGTTCAAGAAGGTCGCGATCATCAAGAAGCCGGTACGGCAGTTTCTGCTGATCAAAAAGATCGCACGCCTGCTTGGCCAACAGCTGGGCGAAACCATGATCGACGAGCCGGTCACCCCCTCCCCGACGCTGTCCAAAGTCACACAGCCGTTGGAGATCCTGCTGGTCGAGGATCTGCCCGCCAACCAGAAACTCGCCCACGACATCCTCACCCTCCAGGGCCACCGGGTCACGCTCGCCAACAACGGCGTCGAGGCGCTCGATTGCCTGAAGAACGGGATGCGCTTCGATCTGATCCTCATGGACCTGCAGATGCCGATCATGGATGGCTTCGAGACCACACAACGCATCCGCACCGGTGATCCGAGCGAGGTCGGGAATCCCAAGGTACCGATCGTGGCGGTTTCGGCCATGGTGATGATGAACGAGAAGATGAAGTGCTATCAAATTGGCATGAACGGCTTTCTTCTGAAACCGTATCAGACCCATGAACTCATCGAAACGGTCTCCAGCTTTTCCAGGATTAACAAGCCGCCGTCTGGCAAACCGGTGGTCGGCGAGATCGTCCTGGCGGAGGTGGATACCGATGAGGAGACCCTGCGGCAGTGCCGACGTAACTTCGTGGTCGAGGCTCCCGATCACTTGCGGCAGTTGCAGCACTCCTTGTTGCAAAACGATTTGGGCAGTGTGGTCCAGGAGGGGCAGTGGTTGCGCACCATGGCCGGGCATATCGGTGCCAATCGGTTGGCCTCGCACACCATCCGCCTGACTGGCCAGGCCGAAATGGAAGCCTGGGACGATGCGCTGATGATGTATCCGAACCTGGAACAGTATGTGGAGGCCCTGGTTCAACGTCTAACCGAAGAAGGTGTCGCATGAAGATCCTGATTGCCGATGACGAGTTGAACAACCGCAAGCTGCTGCGCGATTATTTGAAACAATACGCCCATTGCGACATGGTAAGCGACGGCAAGGCTGCCCTGGAGCTGTTCACCGCCGATCTGGAGGATGGCGACCCATACGATCTGGTGCTACTCGACATCATCATGCCGGTCATGGACGGACAGAAGGCCCTGGCTCGCATCCGCGCCGCCGAGAAAAAAGTGACCGCCGAGCGGGAAGGCTACAAAGAGATCCCGGTCATCATGGTGACCGGCATGGACTCCTC
The DNA here is from genome assembly GCF_058402785.1 of Candidatus Magnetaquiglobus sp. Lineage (NCBI taxonomy): Bacteria > Pseudomonadati > Pseudomonadota > Magnetococcia > Magnetococcales > Candidatus Magnetaquicoccaceae > Candidatus Magnetaquiglobus > Candidatus Magnetaquiglobus sp. The sequence goes on along the minus strand of NZ_JBZVFG010000034.1, from coordinate 6,162 downwards.
GCTCCAGGCGATGCAGGCCTATTTCAAGGGGGGGTGTTCGGACTATCTCACCAAACCGGTCACCCGGCAGGCGCTTTTGGAAAAACTAAAGAAATTCAATTTGATCCCCGAGGATGCCGAGGAGGAGTGATCCATGGCCATGACCTCACATACCCGAAGAAAACATGAACGCGTCTTCTGCGGACTTCCCATGGAACTGGATGGCGTGCTCGGAAGCGCCTTGGATGTCAACGATATTGCGGTTTTTTTAGTCTTTCCGACCCCGCAATCATTCGAGATTGGCCACAAGGGTCTATTGAAATTCACCTTGGACGGACAAACCATCCAGGAACGCATCAAGGTGGCTCGAGTGACCAAGTCTGGCGTCTCCCTGGTCTCCATCGAAGAGTCGAGCATATTTACCCGATTGTGCTCTTCTTCAGGCAGCGGAGTCAAATATGTTCAACATACCGACGAGGAGAGCATGATCTGGTTGCGTGGAGAACTTTCTGCCGATTACTGGAATGAATTCGTGCCGATTTATCGCGAACGCCCCCCCCTCTGGCGCTACCGGGTTGATTTCAAGAATGTCACAGGCATCGCTCCTTCGGGAGTGGCCATGCTGCTGCATCTTGAAGCACACAACCAGGGAACCAAGGACGACATCGTCCTCTTCAATTGTCGCAAGGAGATCCTGGATGCCTTGTCGCTGGTCAACCTTCCGGCCATCGGCATCACCCTGCTCGGTGAAGAACAGGAAGGTGATACGGCCCATCAGTTCCAGGTTGAAACGATTCGTGAGTTAGGTCAACCAACCACACTCCAAATACGCATCGCTCGGATGTTTGACTATAACTGTCGTAATGATTTTGCCAAAATCTATCGTTATCGCGGACGCAACACAAAATATATCCTCGATTTTTGTGACACGGTGCATCTCGGCAAGGCCGCCTTCGGCTCCATGCTGATGTTGAACCAACACAATCGTGAAAAACAGGGTGAACCGATCCGGATGATCCATTGCAGCCCACACATCAAAACTCTTTTGCATCAAATGAAGTTTGAGAACTTTTTTGAAATCGAATAGTCATTCATGCTTGTTTTTTTACCAGTGTTTCGGGGGCTGCCATGCTCGATGAAAACAATTCCCAGTTAAAATTATTTATCCAGGAGTCTCAGAACCGGGTCAAACTCTGCCTGGACGATTTGGAGACCCTGAGCCAGGATGCTCCGGAAAAACGGGCAGTCGCATTCGACCGCCTGCTGCGCACCACCCGTGGCATCGGCGGCTCGGCCCGTTTTCACGCCATGCCGCAACTGGTGCGGTTGTGTCAGGCGATGGAATCCTTTCTGGGTCGTTTTCGTGGACAGATGTTGCATGCGCGAGCCGAGTTCATCCCGGTGGTCGGGTCGGCCTTCAAAAAATTGGCGCAACTGCTGGATAATCCCTATTTGGACCCACCCCTGGCCATCGACCAGGAACTGCTCGCCATCTCGGCCATGCTGGCCGCCCATGCTGATCCGCCGGAGTTCAACCTGGCGGACTACCCGCAAGCCTTGGTCATGGCCGTGACCCAGGGGCTCGACTTCTACTCTCTCCATATTCCCCTGAGCGGTGATCCAGAGGCCAACCGCAACCAATTCGAACGAATCAAAGCCTCGGTCGAAGCCATGGCCACAGTGATTGCCTCCAAGCCGGAACTTAACAAGGGATTCACTTGGCGCGACGATCTCCCTGGTGGCATGGTGCGCCTGCTGCTGACCACGGTTCTGCCCGGCGAAATCCTCCACGGCCTGATCCAGTTACCGCAAGAGCGCATCGTGCGGCTGGAGATCCCGGAGGAGCTAGCCCAGGCTGTGACCAACGAAGTCGAACGGCTGGAAAAAAAGGCCCAAGCCCAGGCGCACGTCCGGGCCGAAGCGGAACGCGCCCAGGATCTGTTGGCCGATACGCAACTCGACGAGATGGAGGAGCAGACCCACCAAGGCGAACTCGGCCAACCCACCCCCACCGATCCGCTGGAAGAAACGCAACTCGGCGAGGCCGAGGCCCGCGCCCGTCAGGCCCATTTCGAAGATCAGCAACGCCGTCAGGCCGCCAACGACGAAGCAGAGCGGCTCCGAAACCGGCAGGAACTGGAGCGGCAGGAACTGGAGCGGCAGGAGCGCGCACGCCGGGATCTGGCGGAACGCCAGGCCGAAGCGCAACAACGCCAGCAGGCCGAGCAGGCTGCCGCGAAAAGCCGCAAAAAACGTTGGATGCTCGGCGGCATGGCAGCAGCGGGTCTGCTGGTTGTCGCGGCCCAACAGACACAACTCGTCACATTGCCCGCCCCCCTCGTCCAGTTGTGGTCGCCCGCCGCGCCCTCCAAGGAGACCGTTGGCAAAGCCGCGCCACCCGTCCAGGAGATCCCCGCCGTCAAACCGGCACCCGTGGTTGCCACACCACCCGCAGCCAAACCTGCCGCACCCAAAGAGCCTCCCACCCTTGCCATGACGCCACAAGTGGTCACGCCACCCGCCCCGGCTCCGGCAGTCGTACCGTCATCCCCGGCACCGGCAGTTGTGTCGCCACCTTCGGCTCCGGCCATGCAAGAAATACAGGTTGCCGCCAGCAAACCAGACCCGGCACCCGTTGCCGCCGGGCCCAGCGCCACGGAGAGCCGGAAGAGCGAATCACTCCGCTTCTCTGCACTGATGAAAGAGCAGAACAATCTGCCCAACGTGGATGTCAAGGCCGCGGAACCGCCCAACCTTTCCGCCACGCCCCTTGAATCTGTTCAGGCACAAAAGCCTTCGGAACCGGAATCCTGGCAGACGCAATTCGCCCGTCATGACACCCCGATGGTACGGCTGACCAAAGAGTCGTATGAGAAATTCAAACCCGCCAAAAACACCAAACACGGTGCACTGCGGGTGCATCGCACCGCGGACGGCGACATGCTTTTCTCGATTGCCGACATGCTGGGACATACGGCCATCCGACCGAAAGAGACCTTCGTGCTCTCTTCGGAATCCATGGCCGAGTTGCGGCTGGTATTGCAGGTGGAAAAAGGGCGCGCCTACATGTTCGAGCTGGATCGTAACGGCGAGGTGGTGATCCCGCAAGCACTCTGGACCCCATTTTCCAAGGCCAGCAAAAAGGCCGTCAGCGTCAGCCGTGTGGTCAAACAGGGTCCGGATGGGGTGCATTTGAAGGATCTGACCGCCTTGACCATGTCCTTCATCCTGCGCACCACCAAACCGTGAGGTTGCCATGAAATCGATCGATTTTGGCCTCGCCCGTATCGCCCATGTGATGTGGGAGTCGGAGTTGGAAGATCTGGTCTCCATGCGCCGCCAGAGCGTGCATTTGACCAGCCACGAGGATTGCGAACTGGGTAGCTGGCTGCATGGCGAAGGGATTCGCGAGCTGTATCATTTGGCGCCGATCCGGCAACTGGTGGAGATCCATGAGCGGTTCCATCGCGCCGCGCTGCATCTGTTGTCGATCTTTGCCAACGCCGCCCCCGAGCAGGTGGAACAGGAGATGCGCCAGATACGTTCCCTGAGTCGGGATATCGTCTATTTCATCACCGAGGCCGAACTGGACTATCTGGAACACAAACCCCTGGAAGATTTCTCCGCCCACCCCTTCAAGGCGATGATCCACCGCCTGTTCAACATCCATCTGCCCGATCACGGGGAGTCCTGGAACCATGGGGTGCTAGAGGTGAGTCACGCCCGTTTGATGCACCTGCGCTGGTCGCGACAACTGCTGAAGGCCTTTCAACATTGGGGACGGGATGCGGTTCTGGAGACGGCGGAGGCCTGTTTTGTCGGGATCTGGATCCGCGATGTCGGCTCTCTGAACAAACAGCACGCGGCGTTCATCCGCGAACTGGACGACAAGCACCAACTGTTCCATCAGCGCGCCGAAGAGACCATCCGGCTGTTGCGCCGCAAGAACTTCCGCAAATCCGAAACCAGCTATCAGGAGGTGGTGCTGCTCGGACGCGAGGTGATCTACCTGTTGACACGCATCGAAATGGCCCTGTTGCAGTCGGGTCAGGTGGCCAAACCGCTAAACCTGCTGGATTATTGAACGATTCGGACCAGAAAGGGGATGGCGAAACGTGGGATGTGCCAGAAATGGGCGGTGCCGGTCCGATGGCATGAACCGGCACCGCCAAGAGATCAAACCGAGGAGACCAGGATGTTTCTGGCATCGTCATTCCGGATGGAGAGCCGATAGCCAAGAATCGTATAGATGCGGGGATCTCCGAGCGGGGCCTTGGTTTCCAGGGCAATCTCCTTGCCCCGCACTAGCCCCATGGCCATGAGCCGTTTTTTGCCGAGATCATCGCCCTGAAGTCCCTCGATGCGGGCCGTGCAACCGGCGGGCAGTTTGTCGAGCGTCATGGTGGAGGCAGTAGTGTTGATCATCGAAATTTCCTTGCGCGGCAACTGGGTTTTGGGGTTAGTCAATAAAATAGTGACAGAAACCGATCGTGTCAAGTAAAATTTAATAAAAAATATCAAGATAAAATGTTAAAAATTATCTGCTTGCAAAAAGAGATCACGTTTGAATCCGATCTCAGGCTCGACATTACTGGTATCGATGAGCAACACGAACGATTGTTTATTCTTTGTCGCTCAATCACCGAAGCGAATTATTCAAATATCCTCCAAATCGAAGCTGTTTTGTTGGAAATTGAGTCCTATATATCGGAGCATTTGTCGTATGAAGAGCAGATTTTAAAGAAATCCAGCATTCTGATTTTTGCGCAACACAAAAAAATGCACGACCAATTCAGAGTGCAATACGGGCGCATCAAAGAGAAATTGTTATTTGCCAGGAACGATTTGGCCAACCTGCAAACCATCTCGATCGAACTAGCCACCCTGTTGCAAGAGTGGTTGTGCCAGCACATTCTGAAAGTGGACCGTCAGCACCGCGAGCACTTTCTTGGCCGCGCGCATGAGGTCAAACAGCGTTCACCCCGAATCAGGCTGAATGCACGCGCCTTGCTGGAACTTTCCGGCGGTCGCGGTCTGACCTGCAATGTGGTGGATGTTAGCGATACGGGGGCGTTGTTGTTCTTTCAGGCGGTACCGGAGTGGATCCAAAGGGGTGAAACCGTATTGTTGCACATCATCCCCTTGGAGGAGAGCGACTGGATGTCATGCCGAATCGTGGCGGTCTCCAAGGACGAAATCCGGATCGAATTTTTGGAGAAGAGATCGTGTGCTTTCTACAGCGCCCTGGTTGCCTGCAAAAATTGATGCCACCCAAGCAAATGGCTTCAAAATGTGGAGAGGTAAGATCATGACCATGCACTTTGCAAGTCTGGCGGAAGTGATCCGGGAATCGATCCAGGAGACTGCTGTCGCCTTTTTCACCTCGGATATCGGCATCAAGGCCGGCCCGTCGGTGATAACCTCGGCCAATGAACCCTATCTCCCCCCGCAGGCGGATGTCACCGCGATCATCGCCTTCAACGGCAGCATCGAAGGCGGGGTGCATCTCTCCGCGCCGTTCCACTGCGCCGTGGTCCTGGCCTCTGCCTTCTCCGGAGAACAGCTCCCCGCCTTCGACGACACCGCCAAGGATGCCATCGGCGAACTGGCCAACATCATCGCCGGTGCTGTCAAAAGTCGCATCTGCGACGATCAGATCCAACTCACTCCGCCACGGGTGGTCATTGGCCGCGACCATCAGATCGGTCTCACCAAACGACAAGCCAGCACGAAATGCTACTTCCGCACCGACAACGGCCCGTTTCTGGTGGAGGTGTTTTATCAGCCGTAAGCGAGGATTCACCCGGCACGCCTGCTCCATCACGGTGACTTTGTTGGTGGACCAACCGGATTTGTCAACCAACGAATCTCTGTAAATCAAATGGTTGCAGCGCTTTTGTCAACCAGATCAAGGCGTTGACCGGCGATTTTGTCAACCAGTAAATCTTTTAAAATCAAACAGTTGAATAAATCTTGTCAATTAGGCGAAAAGAGCCGGTTGACAATTTATCAACCAACGAATCCTTAAAAATCAAGATGTTGAACAGATTTTCTGGACTTTAGAGTTTTACAAAAATGCAAAAAATGGAGAAAATGCAAAACAATCATTGACATGTCGCACACGCTGTAAGCGCCGCCATGGAATACCAGGGATACGGCAATATCCCCAGCATCCTTTTTCAT